>NZ_JBWKWY010000006.1:70681-287073 GCF_059422465.1 Pseudomonas sp. GW821-FHT01D09 | reverse complement strand
GTACATATCCATTGCTGCGGTAACGGCCACTTAGGGTTCCGCCCTGACGGCGGCTCACTTTTGAAAAGCGCAAAAGTAAGCAAAACGCTCTTGCCCCACCACTCGGCACCTCGCCTAGGCTCGGTGTACCCGTCATCCGACATTGATTTGGGGGGCCGCCGCGATGGGCCATCCATGGCCCAGCGCGGCTAAACCGGCGTCCTGCCGGTTTACCCCCCAAATCAATATCGGATGACGGCCAGCGTGGTTTAACGGGGCGCCTAAGATCAAAATCACAAGCAAAGCGAGGCGGCCTAACAGCCGACCTGATTCTTGAAGCGTGCGCGTACCCCTGTGGGAGCGGGCTTGCCCGCGATGGCGGTGTATCAGTCAATAAATACGTTGGCTGACCGGCCGCCATTGCAGCAATGGATATGTACACAGACCGAGAAGATAGTTGTGTAGATACCTATGGCTATCGCGGGCAACCCGCTCCCACAGAAATGCCAACAACCGGGCAAGGGGCAAATACCTCAGGTCACCGACCACCAGCGCGGCAGCAACGGCCGCACGTTGGGTTCGGCAAAGCGGTCATCGATCAGCATCACCACCCCCTGGTCCTGCTGGGTGCGAATCACCCGGCCGGCCGCCTGCACCACTTTCTGGATCCCGGGATACAGGTAGGTGTAGTCATACCCCGCACCGAAGATCGCGCCCATGCGCAGCTTCATCTGCTCGTTGACCGGATTGAGCTGCGCCAGGCCCAGGGTGGCGATAAAGGCCCCGATCAGGCGCGCGCCGGGCAAATCGATACCCTCGCCGAACGCCCCGCCCAGCACCGCAAACCCCACGCCCTGGCTGTGCTGGGTGAACTGCTCAAGGAAGGCCTGGCGCTCGGCCTCGGTCATGCCCCGTGATTGATGCCAGGTGGGAATCGACGGATGTCGTTCGGCCAGCAGTTGGGCCACTTGCTGCTGGTAATCGAAGCTGCTGAAAAACGCCAGGTAGTTGCCCGGCGCACGCTCAAACTGCTCGGCGATCAACGCGACGATAGGCGCCAGGGACGCCTGGCGATGCACAAAGCGCGTTGAGATGCGGTTGATGATGCGCACCTGCAACTGCGCGGCCGCAAAGGGCGATTCTACGTCGACCCACGCGGTGTCCGCCGGCAGGCCCAGCAGGTCGGCATAGTAATGCCGGGGGCTCAGGGTCGCGGAAAACAGCACGCTGCTGCGGGCCGCCGTCAAGCGGGGGCGGATAAATTCGGCCGGCACCACATTGCGCAGGCTCAAGCGCGAGAAGCGGCGCTTGGCCAGCGGGTCGCGCTGGCTGATATCAAAAATAAACTGTTCGTTGAACAGCTCCGCCACCTTGGCAAACTGCAAGGCCTCGAAGTAAAAGCCTTGCAGCTCGCCCGTAAGTGCCTGCGGGTGGTCGTTGAAATACTCGCCCATGGCGCGGGTGCACAGGGCCAGGGCCTGCAACAGCTTGTCCGGTTTGCTGGCATAGGCCTGGTATGCCGTGACCTGCTCCTTGTGCAGCGCATTCCACTCGCGGTTGAGCCGCTGCAACGGTTTTTGCAACGGTTCGGGGGCGGTGTCGCGCAAGGTCTTCAGGGCAAATTGATCAAGGTCAGCGCTGTACATTGCCCGGCCCCGCTCCACCAGGTTATGGGCTTCGTCCACCAGCACCGCGACCCGCCACTGGTTGAGTTGGGCCAGGCCAAACAGCAGCGCGCCAAAGTCGAAGTAATAGTTGTAGTCGGCGACCACCATGTCGCACCAGCGCGCCATTTCCTGGCTCAGGTAATAGGGGCACACCCCATGGGCCAGCGCCACTTCGCGCAGGTTGCGCTGGTCCAGCAGGCGGACCTTGGCCGCCGCTTCGCGCGCAGCCGGCAGGCGATCATAAAAGCCTTTGGCCAATGGGCACGAATCACCGTGACAGGCTTTGTCCAGGTGCTCGCAGGCCTTGTCCCGCGCCACCAGCTCCAGCACGCGCAATGGCAGGTCGGCGCTGGCGTGCAGCACCTGCACCGCGTTCAGCGCCAGTTGGCGGCCAGGGGTCTTGGCCGTCAGAAAGTACAGCTTGTCCAACTGCTGCGGCGCCAGGGCCTTGAGCATCGGGAACACCGTGCCAATGGTTTTACCGATCCCCGTGGGCGCCTGCGCCATCAGGCAGCGCCCGGTACTGACGGCCTTGTACACCGATTCGGCGAGGCTACGCTGGCCCAGGCGAAAGCCCGCGTGGGGAAAGGCCAGGGCCGTGGCAGCGGCATCGCGGGCCTGGCGCTGTTGCGCCTGCTGCTCGGCCCAGCCGAGAAACAACGCACATTGCCGCTTGAAGAACCGCTCCAGCTCATCTGCGGGGCACACCTGGCTGATCACGGTTTCGCGCTCGCTGACAATATCGAAATACACCAGCGCCAGGCCTATTTGCGACAGGCCCAGCTGGCTGCACATCAGCCAGCCGTAGACCTTGGCCTGGGCCCAGTGCAGTTGCCGGTGGTTGGCCGGTTGGGCATCCAGGTCGCCACGGTAGGTCTTGACCTCTTCCAGCACCGTGCGATCCGGGTCATAACCATCGGCACGGCCGCGCACGGTCAGTTGTTGGTAGTGCCCTTCCAGGGCGACTTCGCTCTGGTAGTTCGTGCTGCGGCGGGAGGCCACGGTACGATGGCCGAGCATGCCTTCCTGGGCACTGGGCGACGGCGTAAACCGCAGGTCGAGGTCACCGACCTTGGCCGTGAACTCGCACAAGGCCCGTACGGCGACGGTGTAGCTCAAGCGCCCTGCTCCGCCCAGCGCACATAACAGACGGTGACCGGCATCTGGTGCTCTGCACAGAACGCCAGCCAGCGCAGTTGGTTGTCCTGCAGGCGATCACCGGGGCCTTTGACTTCGATCATGCGGTAGGTTTTTTGCGCCGGCCAGAACTGGATCAGGTCCGGCATCCCGGCACGATTGGCGCGGATATCCAGCAACAGCCGGTCGAACCAGTGCCGCAGGTGCGCGGCGGGCAGGCAATCGAGGGCCTGGTCCAGCAGTGCTTCGCTCAACCCATTCCAGAACACAAAGGGCGACTGGATCCCCCATTTTTCGGCGTAGCGCTGGCGGATCGTGGTTTTGTAGCGCTGGTCGTGCAGTTGCTCCAGGCAGGCGGCAAACAACTCGGCACGGCGCTGCGGGAAGTCCTCGCTGTGCAAATCCACCGGCCCGCGCTGGAACGGGTGGAAGAACGAACCGGGCAACGGCGCGAAGATCGCCGGCCAGCACAACAGCCCGAACAGCGAGTTGATCAGGGTGTTCTCGACATAGTGCACCGGCCCATCGTCATCCCCCAGGTGCGCCTGCACGCACAGCTCCACAGCGGTCACGGGCTGTGGGAATGGCAGTTCCAGGTCCAGGCGCTGGATCAGCGGGGGCTTGGCCTTGGGCTGCACCGGCTCGCCCAGCTTGCGCCGCAACCGGGGCAAAACCCGCAACAGGTGCTGCTGCTCGGCCGCGCTTTGCGGGGCGGCCTGGGCCTCCAGGGCCAGGCCCAGCGCCTGGGCGAAATCCTCCTGACGTTCCAGCACCCGAATCAGCCGTGCGCGAGCGCCGGGGTAGGCGCAATCGCGGTAGATCACCTCGGCCAGGTCCAGTTCGGCAAGCCGTTCACAGTGCAGGCCGACCTGGAACAGCAGCTTGGCCCGGCGCTTTTCCAGCCAGGGGTTATCGGTGTTCAACGTGGCAATCTGCGCCAGCACCTCCTCCAACGGTTCACCGGCCTCGAAGGCCTGCTGGCATTGGTGCAGGAACAGCAGGCCATGCACATCGTCACGATGGCGCAGGCCACGGGACTCGGCGCAAAACTCGACCTTCTCGTAGGTGTAGATCCCCAGGTCCGCCAACACAAACTCCGACCAGTCCTGGTGCAGATTGCCGAAGAACATCAGGCGCAGGCGATCACACAGGTCCATCACCGTGAGGCTGTACAGCCGGTCCTCCAGGTGCGGGCACCACTGGGCAAATGTCTGCGGCTCGGTAAATTGGCTCGATAAACCGGGCAGCCAATCGGATTTCTTGCCCCTGGGCTGCTCGATCCAGGGCTTGAACGCCTGCAGCACCTCGCCTTTTTGCAACTGCCCCCACACCTCGTCCAGCGACAACAGGCCCTGCTCGCTGACCCAACCCTGTTCCAGCAGTGGCCGCACGGCAGCCTCGGCCGCGCCGATCTCGACGTAGTTGAGCTTGCTGGCCCGAAAATGTACGCCCTTGCGCATGACCATGCGCACCAGCAGCGCCTGGGCCGGCTGCGGCACCTGGGCGAACTGCGTCATAAAGCGCTGCTCTTGCGCATCGAGCACATCGGCATAGCGCTGCCCCAGCCAGTCGAGCACTTGCTGGAAGTTATGCAGGTAGTAAAACGGGTCTTCGAGGGGATTGGACATGACAGGCACTTGGATAACTACTGGTTATGCATACAGATTGCCGTTGCCAGGCCCGCGTTGCAATCGCTAATAGATCAGTGGCGCACGCAACTTTTTGCATAAAAATGATCAGATGGGGGTGGATCCGCGTAACATTTGATGCCCCCAGCCGTTGAGCACGGGGTTTTCGCAGAATGAGAGTAAGGGTTATGAACATGAAGAACTGGGGCCTGCCGCTGGCTGTATTGACGTTTCTGGCATTGGCCGGCTGCTCGACGCCGACCGTCGTGACCTTGCAGAACGGTACTCAGTACCTGACCACTGACACGCCGAATGCCAAGACGCCGGATGGTTTCTACGAATTCACCGATATCGCCGGCAAGCGCGTGCGGGTCAAGGCGGCGGATGTCGCGACCGTACGCAAGGAAGATTGACCGATGACCTGCAGGAGCCGGCCTGGCGGCTCCTGCAGATTATTTCAGGCGATAACCAGCGCCTCCGCCGACAGGCTGCCAAGCCCTACCCCCACCAACGTCACCGAGTTATCGCCGAACGTCAGCAGCGTATCGCTGCCCACCGCCTTGGCGTGGTCGAGGTAGTTGTACTGCCCGTTCACCCCCGCTACCCCCATGAACACCAGCTTGTCCGTCGACTGGAAGCCCAGGATCCGGTCCTGGCCAAAGTCGCCGTCGAACAGGAAGGTATTGCGCCCGCCGCCCGCTTCCAGCAGATCATTGCCGGCCCCGCCCACCAGGACATCGTTGCCTTTGCCGCCGATCAGGTGGTCATTGCCGTCCAGGCCAAACAACCACTGCCCGCCATCGCCGGCCTTGAGCGCATTGGCGCCGGCATCGCCCTTGAGCGACGCGGCGTAGGCCGTCAGGTCGCGGCCCGCCAGCAGGCCCTGGTCGGTCACGCTGTGGGTCACGTCCTTGCTGAACAGCAACAGATAGCTTTCCTTGCTCACTATCGCGCCCATATCGCGGGTCATGCTGATGCCACCTTGGCCGTCGCGGATGTACAGGGTGCCTGCGCCATCGTTGGCCACCTCAACGTTTTTCAGCGACTGCTGCAAGTCCAGGGTATTGAACCCCTTGCCGCCCAGCAGGATGTTGTAGCCACCGCCATCACGGAAGGTATCGTTGCCGGCCCGGCCTTCCAGGTAGTCATTGCCCCGGCCGCCCTGGATCAGGTCATTGCCGTCGCTGCCGATAATAAACGTACTGCCCTTGTGGGCTTCGGCGTTGCGGTTGAGGTCCTGGACCCAGGTAGTGGCGCGAGCCGGGTCGGACAGGTTGGCGACGATGATCGTCGAATCACGGCTGGTCAGGTCATAGAACGACGATTCAAGGTACGGCCCATGCCATCGCCATAGCCCGTGGGTAAATGGGAGATCCACGTCGGCAGGTTGAGGATGGAAAACGGCAGGATGTTCCACAGCGTCGAGGCGTAGTGGTCGTTGAAGCTGACGATATTATCGGCGCTGGAGGCATGGGGTTGGTCGTGCACCCCAAGGGACGACAGGTTGAACGAGGAGCCATCGAGGGCTCGATAAACCGGGTCGTTTTCATAGCCGATGTTCAGCACCTTGTCGCCGCTGCTCTGGGTCGGCGAGGCATAGGCCACGTAGTTGGCGTCCTGGTAGAACCCTGCCCAGGTGGTGTTGCTCAAGTCCGCCATGCTGTTGACTGCCAGGCCACCGAGGCTATGGCCGCTGACCAGCACATCCTGGCCGCTCAGCCCCTGTGCGCTGGCATACGCGGCGACTTTGCCCAGCAGGGTGCCAAACGCTTGGCCCGCGTAGTTTTTTGCATAGTCCGCAGGGCCGAAAGCAGCCAGCAGGTCGTTGACCACATCGCCAATGGAGTCGAGGATCAGATTCTCCCTGGGCCCTGAAGTGCCACGGAAGGCGATGCCGATTTCCTGCAGTTTGCCGGCGTCGTCATATTTACCCAGGACTTCCACCTGGGCACTGGTATAGCCAGCCTTCTCACCAAAAAATGTACCCCGCGCATCGACCTTGCCACCGTAGTCGAGGGTGCTGGCGCTGATGGGGGTCCAGCCGGCCTTTTGCACGGCGTCGAGGGCGGCCTTTTCCGAGTCGGGGTTCCACGGGATGCCGGGAATCACGCCTTGGGCGTCGGTGCTGCCAATCAATGCCTGTACCAGGGTGGCCGGCAAGCCCAGGCCGAAGCCGTTGTGCTGATAACCCACGGCAAAGCCGTTATCCAGGTTGTGGTAGGAATACAACGTGATCGCCATGGCATCGGCGAACAGTGCCTTGGAGTCCTCGGTGGTGAGGTTTTTGTAGTCATAGACACCCATGGTATTGCCTCTCTTTTGTTGGAATTGTCGAGAAAGCCAAAACAGTTGGAATGCTGTTGCTGTGGGAGCGACCCGACAGGCCCGCTCCCACACATTTGGAGCTTCAGCGTTTAAAAGGCCCAGTCGAGGCTCAAGCCCACGCCGTGGATTTTCTCCTTGCTGGCCAGCAGGCCGTTGTAGTCAAAGTTCACCCGCGCGTCCTTGGTCAGCGCCAGGCTGGCCCGTGCGCCCACCAGGGCGGCATCGCGCACCATCGGCGAGCTTTCCACGGCAAACGCGGTGCCGCCCGAGGCAAATGCCAGGTGGCGCTCGGAATCGGTGGCGCTGAGGTTGTGCTGCCAGCCCAGGGTGCCGGAAACGTCCAGGGCTTGATGGTCGGTGAGGTTGAAGGTCTTCAAGGCGCGCACGCCGAGGGTGCTGAGCACCAGGTCGCGGGTGTCATCGCCGCCCTTGAGCGCTGCGGCGTCGCCTTTCTCGCTGAACCCATCGCTGTCCAGGTGCACATAGGCCAGGTTGGCGAACGGCTCCAGCGCCAGCGCTTGCAGGTTCAGGCGGTAAGCCGCTTCGCTGAAGAGCTGGGTGCTGCGGGCATCGACCTTGGCTTTCTGCTTGCCGGCGACTTCGCCGTATTGCAGATCGCGCTTCACATCGGCGCGATGCCAGCTGTAGGTCGCGCCGCCGCTCAAACGCCAGGCGCCGATTTCGTGGCCGGCATAGGCGCCAAAGTGGTAGCTGTCCACCGAGGCCCGCGAATGGGTGCCATCGCCCATGTTCAGCGAGGTATCGCTGTAGCCGGCGACCAGGCCCAGGCGCGTGTCTTCGTCCAGCGCACCGTCCACACCCGCCAGCAGGCCGCCGATGGAGGTGGTGTAGCCCGCCGTATCGCTGGCGCTGTCGGTTTTACCCCAGGCTCCAAGGGCCTTGACCCAGACGTTGCCGCGCGTGTCGATGGTTTGTGGCGAGGTGCCCATTTCACCCTGTTGCAAGCGCTCGCCCACCGCTTCACGCAGGTAGCGGTTGTCATTGACCAACGCGGTTTCCAGGGCCGGGTAGATTTCCCCCGACAACTGTTGGAACGCCCCTTGCGCCGAGGCCGCACTCGGTGCCAGCAGCAGGCTTTCATACACCCCGTTACCGGCGCCCAATTGCTCGGCGGCGGCGGCCACGGCGCGCTGGTTATCGGTCGCGGCGACGCTGGCGAAGCTGTTGGCCGTGCGCGCCACATCCAGCTGCACACCGTTGGCGCCATAGTTCAGGTTGCCACCGACAAACAGGTAATTGGGCAGGACCGAGGCGAAACTGCCGGTAATGCCCCCGGCCGCCTGCAGGATGTTGTACTGGCGCCCGATCAGGCTTTGCGCTTCAGGCTGGCTGAGCAAGGTCGGGCTGTTTTCCAGGGCCAGGGTCACGGTGCCGCCGTTGAGGGTCGCCTTGCCACCGGCGACGATACGGTCGCTGCTGGTGTTGGACAGCTCTACCGCATAGGTGGAACCGGCGTCGAAGTTGACATCCCCGGCCACATTCAAGGTGCCGATGGAGTTGCCTGGCGCCACCGTACCGCCGCTTTGCGCGGTCAGCGCACCGATGCTGCCGGAACCGCCCAATACCCCGCGATTACTTACCGTGACCGCCGAGGTCAATGAACCATTGACCGCCAACAGGCCTTGATTGACCAGGGTTGGCCCGCTGTAGGTGTTATTGCCGGTGAGCACCAGCGTCCCGATGCCCTGCTTGGTCAGGCCGCCGTGACCGGCGATATCGTTGCTCCACACATCCCGCCCGCAGTGCACATCGGTGCACAGGCGCTGGGTGGGTTTGCCCGCGTCGACCACCGCCCCAACCCCCGGCAAGTCCGCGACAAACTGGCCGCTGCCATAGCCACCGTCGATGCGAAACTCGGCCGGGATATCCTCGGCGGTGATAAACATCCCAGGCCCGTTGACGGCCTTGCCCAGGTTGATCATGCCCCAGCCGTACAGCGAGTCGATACCCGCAGCGCCCAGGTCGGTGGCGGTGGTCTTGAGCAGTGTGGAGATCTGCTCGCCGTTCATATACGCGAAACGCTCCATCAACACAGCAGCGGCGCCTGCCACATGGGGCGCGGCCATGGACGTGCCGTTCTTGTTGTTCCAGCCCAGGGTCATGTCTTCGACGGTGGTGCCGACCATCACCGCACTGTAAATCGCGGTGCCCGGTGCCGACACGCAGAGGCTCGCGGCATAACCGCAGCGCGAGGAAAAGGTACTGATCACATAGGGGTTGGGGCTATTGGCGTCCGGGTTGCGCTGCAACGCCGCCACCGACAGCCAATTGGGCGCGATCTCGGGCACAAAGTACGCCAGGCCGGAAATCGCATCGGGGTTGTTCAGGTTGTAGTCGTTGCCAGCGGCAAAGATCGTCAGCACCCCGCTGCGCGCTGCATTGATCGCGCCCGAATAGGCACCGCCTGCGGCCGTGCCCAACAACGGTTTGATCTGGTCGAACTGGGCTTGGGCTTGACTGAGGCCAAAATGCGGGAACGCCGGATCCTTGCCGCCCTTGGCATACTGGTCGCCAATGCCGATGCCCCAGCTGTTGTTGATGATGCGCGCACCATTGGCCACCAGGCTGTCCCAGCCGGCCTGGTACACCGCGCCGTCGTTACCGAGGATGATCCCGTCTTCCGGGCCTGGGTCGCCGTTCTCGGCGCTGAGGATCTGGGCATCATAGGCCACGCCATGCATCGGCCCGCCGTTGCGATCGCCTGCGGCAGTGCCACCGACATGGGTGCCATGATCGCCGATCTTGCCGTTGGAGCCCTTGGACGGTGTACCGTCATAGCGAAACGCATCGCCGGCCTTCACCGGGATATACGGGTCGGTGTATTGGCGGATCCCTTCGGTGACCAGGGTCTGCACCTTGCCGGGGCTGGAGAACTCCGGGTGCAGGGCGTACACCGGCTGGTCGAAGATCCCCAGCTTCACCCCCTTGCCGCTGTAGCCGGCGGCATAGGCCACATCGGCGTTGATCGCCCCCAGGCCCCAGTCGGCCTTGAATTCAGTGCTGCGCCAACTGGCAACATCCCCCAGCTTGCCGGTTTCCACGTAGGGTGCGGCCTGGGCGGTTCCCAGGCTGGCCAGGCAACACAGCAACGCGCCATATGGCACGCGGCTCAGGGCCTTGAGCGGGTAGCCCGGGCCTGTTGGGATGGCGGAGTGAAACCCTCGTTGTTTTACGTTCACGGTGACCTTCCTTAGTTTTGTTGCGTTTGTTGTTCTTTTTGTTGGCGCCGACTCAGAACTGCCAGTCGAGGCTCAGGCCCACGCCTTGGTTCTTTTCCTTTGAACCCAGTTGCCCGTTGTAATCGAGGTTGACCCGTGTGGCCTGGCTCAGCGCCAGGCTGGCCTTCAAGCCCACCAACGCCGCATCGCGCTGCAACGGGGTGCTGCGCACGGCAAACGACGGGCCGCCCGCAACAAAGGCCAGGTGTTCCTCGGACTCCACTGGCGACAGGCTGTGCTGCCAGCCCAGGGAACCGGAAAGCTCCAGTTGCTGGTGCTCATTGAGGGGCAGGTTTTTTAGGGCGCGCAGGCCCAGGGTGCCGAGGGTGGCGTCACGGCGATCGCTGCCACGCTGCAACGCCGCGCCATCGCCTGTTTCGTGGAAGCGTTCGCTGTCCAGGTGCACATAGGCCAGGTTGGCAAAAGGCTCCAGGGCCACGGCTTGCAGGTTCAGGCGGTAGGCGGCCTCGGTGAACACCTGCATGCTGCGGGCATCCAGCTTGGCTTTTTGCTTGGCGCTGACGTCGCCGTATTGCAGGTCGCGCTGCACATCGCCGCGATGCCAGCTGTAGGCGCCGCCCGCGCTGATGCGCCAGTGACCCAATTCACGCCCGGCATAAGTGCCCAGGTGGTAGCTGTCGACATCCGCCGATGAGTGCGTGCCATCGCCCATGTTCAGCGAGCTGTTGCTGTAGCCCGCCAGCACGCCGACGCGGGTCTGGTCGTCCCACTGGCCATCGACACCGGCCAGCATGCCGCCGACGGAACGGGTGGAACCGGCATATTCGCTGCGGCTGTCGGCCTTGCCCCAGGCACCGAGGGCCTTGACCCAGAGGTTGCTTTCGCCCGTGGCGGGCACATGGCGCAGGCGCTCACCGACGGCATCGCGCACATGCCGACTGTCATTGATCAACAGCGCACCAACCGCCGGGTAGATCTCGCCAGACAGCTGCTGGAAGGCCTGGCGGGCCCCCCCTGCGGAGTCGCTACCCAGCACGCTTTCATACACCGGGTTGCCGGCGCCCAGTTGCTCGGCCGCGGCGGCCACGGCGCGCTGGTTGCGCGTTGCCGCGACGCTGGCAAAGCTCGCATCATTGCGCGCGATAGCCAGTTGCACGCCGTTGGCCGCGTAGTCGAGGTTGCCACCAAGGAACAGGTAGTTGGGCAGTACCGCGCCAAAGCTGCCGGTGATCCCGCCCGCCGCTTGCAGGATGTTGTACTGGCGGCCAAGCAGGCTTTGCGCCTGGGGCTGGCTGAGCAGGCTCGGGCTGTTTTCCAGGGCCAGGGTCACCGTGCCGCCGTTGAGGGTGGCCTTGCCGCCCGCGACGATACGGTCGCTGCTGGCGTTCGACAGCTCCACCGCATAGGTGGAACCGGCGTCAAAGCGCACATCCCCGGCCACGTTCAAGGTGCCGATGGAATTGCCCGGCGCGACCAGGCTGCCGCTATTGGCCTGCAATGCGCCGATGCGCCCGGAGCCGCCCAAGGTGCCACCGGCATTCACCGTGACCGCCGAGGTCAGCGAGCCATCGACCTTCAACACGCCGCCATTGACTGTGGTCGGGCCGCGATAAGTGCTGTCGCCGCTGAGCACCAGGCTGCCGGCGCCGGACTTGATCAGGCTGCCCTGGTAAATACGCTGGGCCGCCGCCGCATCCCGGGCCATGCCCACCGCATAGTCGGTCTGCTCCTGCTGGCTGGCACCGGCGCCGAGCCCCTGTTCCCAGCCCTTGTCCTTGAGGGTCTGCTGCCAGGCCAGGTGCTCGGCAGTGTCTTCGGCCTGGCGCTGCAGCAGCGCCTGGTCGGAGATGCCATTGCTCCACACATCGCCCTGCCCGGCCGCCAGGTTGACGTCCATGGCGCCCAGCAACTGCCCCGGGCCATGCATCGCCCGGCCGAGATCCGGCACACCCCAGCCAACCTTGGCGGTCGGCGCGACGGTCAGTGAACCGTCCAACTGCGTGGCCGTCGTCAGCAACACCTGCAAGGCCTGCTCGTTGTTCAAGTATGGGTAGCGCTCCATCACCAGCGCCAGGGCGCCCGTGGCATGGGGCGCCGACATCGAGGTGCCGGACTTGACCCCATAGCCGCCGCCGGGGATGGTGCTGTCGATCAGCGCACCAGGGGTGGAAATGCACCAGTACTTGGCGATGCCGCACTGGTTGTATCTCTGGTTATTGGCCTTGTCCAGGCCCGACACCGCCAGCCAATGGCCCTCCAGCTCCGGCTCGAAATACGGCAAGGCCGAACGGACGCTGGCATTGGCATAGCCGCTGTTGCCGGCGCTGAACACATTGATCACCCCGGCCCGGGCCACATCGGCGGCCGCGTCCAGCCAGGTGCCCTGGTTGAAGTGTTGCGCGTAGGCCGCGTGCAGGCCGGCCAGGGTCTGGTAGCTGACATCCTTGGGCTGGCTGCCCCAGCTGTTATTGATCGCACGCACCCCAGAATCGACCATGGCGGTGTACACCGCCTTGAAATACCTGGGGTCGGGCGTCGGGCCAAACAGGAAGCTGTCATTGGCGTTGGTGTTGCCCACATACAGTTGCGCGTTATACGCCACGCCATGCATCCCCGCGCCGTCACGCGCAGCGGCCATGGTGCCGGTGACGTGGGTGCCGTGGGAATCGTTGTTAGGGTTCAGCGCGCCAGTGGTGGAAAACGGGCTGCCATCCCCATAAGTGCCGCTGGCGGTCACCGGGTGGAAGCGCTGCGGGGAGGCCTCCGGGTGGCTGGTATCGAAGCCCGAGTCCAGCGCGCCGATCTTCACCCCGGCCCCGCTGATCCCCGCGGCATAGGCCTGATCGGCTTGCATGCGCCCCAGGCCCCAATCCCTTTGATACTCCGCCGAGCGCCAACTGGCGGGGTCGCCCAGCTTGCCGGTTTCCACATAGGGCGCAGCCTGGACGGTGCCCAGGCTGGCCAGCCCACACAACATGGCGCAGTGATAGCCTCGGTGTTTTGCGTTCACGGATCCTTCCTCTTTTTATTGTGTTTGTTACCCCCCTGTAGGCGCTGGCGCCTACAGGGTCAGCGTTGGGCCGGGCCGAAGGCTTCATCGACCTTGGCCAGGTCGGTGTCACGCAAGGTGCCCGCGTAGTAATGCAATTTGGTCCAGGCCATCAGGTAGTCGTAACGGGCCTGGGCCAGGTCGCGACGGGTGCTGTACAGCTGCTGTTCGGCGTTGAGAGCGTCGAGGTTGACGCGCTCGCCGCCGAGGATGCTTTGCTTGGTCGACACCACCAGCGCTTCGGCGGAGGCCAGGGCCTTTTGATAGGCGCGCAGCTTGCTCACCCCCGACAGGCAGGCGCTGAACTGGCGCCGCAGTTCGATCAGGGTCTCGCGGGTCTTGCCCTCCAGTTCATACTCGGCCTGTTCCATGGAGCGACTGGCCTGGCGGGTAGAGGCCGATACACCGCCCCCGGCATACAGCGGCACACTGACTTCAATGCCGATGGTGTTGGTGTCGTAGCGCTGGTTGTAGGTGTTGCCGCTCTCAGATTCCTGCTTGCGCGAACTGGCGTACGCGCTGATGCGCGGCAAGTGCCCGGCACGGTTGCGCTCCACCTCGTAGCGCGCCACTTCCACGGCCTGGCGCTGGGAGGCCAGGCTCGGGTTGTTGGTCAACGCCAGTTCATGCCAGCTGTCGTAGTTGGCCGGTGTCAGGGTGAAGGCGGCAAAGTCCTGGTTCAGGGGGGCCAGGTCAGCAATATTGACGCTCTGCACACCGAGCAACGCCCCCAGTTCGCGCAGTGATGCATCCTGCTCGTCGAGGGCCTGGATCTCTTCGGCGGTGGCCAGCTCATAGCGGGATTCGGCCTCCAGAATGTCGGTGCGGGTGCCCTCGCCTCGCTGGAACAAATGCTGGTTCTGCTGGAACTGTTGCTCGAAGGCCTTCTTCTTCGCCCGGGCGATATCGATCTGGTCCTGGGCGAACAGGGCCTGGGTGTAATAGGTCAACACCCGGACCAACAGCGCCTGGCTCTTGTCGCGAAAGTTCTCGTCGGCAAACAGCGCCTGGGCCACACCCTTGCGGTAGTTGGCATAGGCTTCGTAGTCGAACAGCGGCTGTTGCAGGGTGAAGGTCGAGCCGTAGCTGTTGTAGTTGCGGTCGTCGCGGTAGGTCCCGCCACGGTTGTCGGGCAAGGTGGCCTGGGAGTTGTTGCGGCCCTTGTTGTAGTTGTAGGACAGCCGGGGCAACAGGCCGGCGCGGCCGATGGTACGGTTTTCCAAGCCGGCGTCACGTTCCTTGATTGCGCCAAGGAACACCGGATCGTTACGCAGGGCCTGTTCATACACATCGAACGGGCCCATGGCGGCCTGGGCACTGCTGCAGGCGAGGAACAAGGCGATGAACACAGGCTTCATGCTCATTCCTCGGTCAACGCCGAGCCGGCACGGTCGAGCAGCGGCTTGAACAGGTAGTTGAGCAACGAGCGCTCGCCGGTACGCACAAACATCTCGGCGGGCATGCCCGGTTTGATCACCAGGCCCTGGAGTTGCTCCAGGGCAGCGTCGCTGACCGTGGTGCGCAGCACGTAGTACGGTGCCCCGGTTTTTTCATCGAGCAACTGGTCGGCAGAGATCAGGCTCACCTCCCCCGGCACCCGAGGCGTACGGCTCTGGTTGAAGGCGGTGAACAGAATATCGACCGGCAGATGGCTGCCCACCTTGTCCACCAGGTTGACCGGCAGGCGCCCTTCGACTTCCAGGCGCGTGTCCTGGGGCACGATTTCCAGCAGGGTTTCCCCGGCCCGCACCACGGCACCCTCGGTATGCACCCCGAGGTTGACCGCGATGCCATCGGCCGGCGCATTGATTTCACTGTGTTGCAGGTCGAAGCCGGCGGAGGTCAGTTGCTGCTCCAGGGTCAGGCTGCGCAGTTGTGCGTCGGCCAACTGGCTGCGCACTTCCTTCTGGTATTCCTCGCTGTGCTGCTGCAACTTGAGGCGCGATTCGAGAATACCTTGCTCGATCCGCCCGCTTTCGCCGCTGTTCTGCGCCAGGTCCTGTTGCACCTGGGACAACTGGCGCTGGTACTCCAGCAGGCGGTTGCGCGGGATATAGCCGTTGTCGGCCAAGGGTTGCAGGTTGCTCAATTGGTCACGCAGGGATTGGGCCTGGGCGCTGAGGTCGGTGCGGGCGCGGCGCATGCCGTTGAGCTGGGCGCTGGCGCCTTCGATACTGGCGCGGATCCCGGATTGCTCGCGGGCAAAGGCATCGCGCCGGCTGCTGAACAGCTGGCGCTGGCCTTCAAGCACCAGGGCCAGGGCCGGATCGGGGGAGGTACTCAGCTCGGCGGGAAAGATCACCGCGGGCAAGCTGTCGCGCTCGCTCTGCCAGCGGGCGACGCTGGCCCAGGCCATGCGGTACTGGGCTTGCAGGGAGTGCACGTCGGCCTGGCTTTGGGTCTGGTCGAGGCGAAACAACGGCTGGCCCTGTTTCACCACCTCGCCTTCGCGCACCAGAATCCGGCTGACCACGCCTGGGCTTAAGGTTTGCACGGCCTTGCGCTTGCCGGACACCACCACCGTACCCTGCACCGCAATGCCCTGGTCCAGCGGCGCCAGGCTGGCCCACAGGAAAAAGCCACCGGCACCGAGCACGGTCATCAACCAGCCCAGACGGGCAAAAAAGCGCGCATCGCGCTCGGGAAAGGTCTGCTCAAGAGGCAGGCTGTCATCGGTACTCATTGGCCTGGATTCCTTGCCGCAGGATATTGACGGTTCAAACTGACGCCGGCCTTTTCACGGGGTGGCTCCTGCGGGCCGGACAGTGCCCGCAGTACCTCCTGGCTGGGGCCAAACGCTTGCAGGCGGCCTTCGTTGAGCACCAGCAGCTTGTCGGCCTGGGCCAGGGCGGAAGAACGGTGGGTCACCAGGATCACGCTGGCGCCCTGGGCTTTCATCTGCATGATGGCGCTGGCCAGGGCGGCCTCGCCCACGGTGTCGAGGTTGGAATTGGGTTCGTCGAGCACAATCAGGCGCGGCCCGCCATACAAGGCCCGGGCCAGGGCCACCCGTTGCTTCTGCCCGCCGGACAGGCCGCTGCCGTCATCGCCCAGGACCGTGTCGTAGCCGTGGGGCAAGCGCAGGATCAGGTCATGTACGCCGGCTTGCTGGGCGGCCTGCACGACCTGCTCGGGATCCGCCTGGCGAAAACGCGCAATGTTGTCGGCGATGCTGCCGCTGAACAGTTCGATGTCCTGGGGCAAGTAGCCGATATGGGGGCCGAGGTCGTCACGGTCCCAGCGATGGATATCGGCACCGTCCAGGCGCACCGTGCCGGCCAGGGTTGGCCAGACGCCCACCAGTACCCGCGCCAGGGTCGACTTGCCGGAGCCGGAGGCCCCCAATACCCCCAGCACTTCGCCGGCCGCCAGGTTGAAGCTGACCTGATGCAAGGTCGCCACCCGCCGCCCCGGTGGGCCGGCACTGACCTGCTCGAAACTCACCTGGCCCTTGGGCGCCGGCAATGCCATGGCCTGGGCCCCGGGCGGGAATTCCTGCAACAGCTCATCCAGGCGTTGATAGGCCAGCTTGGCCGAGCTCCATTGTTTCCACACCGCAATCAACTGGTCGATCGGGCTCAACACCCGGCCCATCAGGATGGTGCCGGCGATCATCATCCCGGCCGTCATCTGGCCCTTGATCACCAGCAAGGCGCCCAGCCCCAGCACCAGGGACTGCAGGAGCAGGCGCAGGGATTTGCTCAGGGAGCTGATCACCGAGCCGGTGTCACTGGCCTGGTTCTGCAAGCCGAGAAAGCGCGAATGTACCTGGAACCAGCGACTGCGCAGCGCCCCCAACATGCCCATGGCCTGGATGGTCTCGGCATTGTGCAAATGGCTGGTGGCCAATTGGGTGGACTGCTGGGAATAGCCACTGGCTTCGCGCAGCGGTTTTTTGGTCAGGTATTCGTTGAGGCATGCCAGGGCGATCAACAGCACCGCACCGGCCGTGGCCAACACCCCCAGCCACACGTTGAACAGGAAGATCACCAGCAGGTAGATCGGAAACCACGGCGCATCAAAGAACGCAAACAGCGCCGGCCCCGTGAGGAACTGGCGGATATGGGTCAAATCCCCCAGGGATTGCCCGGCGTGCCCCTCGCCCCGTTGCAGGTTGCGCTCGAAGGCGGCCTTGTACACCTGCAGGTTGAAGCGCCGCTCCAACTGGCTGCCGATGCGGATCACAATAAAACTGCGCACCACTTCCAGGGTGCCGATAAAGGCAAAGAACCCCACCACCATCAGGGTTAGCATCACCAGGGTGGTTTCGTTCTGCGATGACAGGACCCGGTCATAGACTTGCAGCATATAAATGGAGGGCACCAGCATCAGCAGGTTGATCAGCGCGGTGAAAAAACCGACGCTGATCAAGATACTTTTATAATCGCCAAGGGCTTTAAACAGCGGTGCAGCGGGAGTGGTCTTCGCCATGTTTCTTGATCTTCCCAGGGTTGGAATACGCACAACAGTCTGCCCGGCGCTCCATAATGGGGCAGGCAACTATTTCAATCGTGATAAGTGCACCAAAAGTGACAGGCAAATAACTGTCACTTTCAACAAATAACGCCAGGTGCAACGGTTATAACGATATAGCCGTTATATTCAGTTACTGCGTGCGTTGCAATACCAGGGTTAATCCAGACTTGGAAGTGGCAGTATACTCACCATCTTTCTGCCGGTTTAAATGGGTAATCCCTGTGCCCTCGGCATTCATCAACCATATGCCATCCGGGGTGGGCAGCCAGGTCAGGGGGGCTTGCCCCAGCCACTGTTGCGCACAGCCAATATCACCGGCCACCGCGTTGGGTTGGGCGATCAGATCCAGCTTGCAGACCTGCCCTTGCTGGCGTAATTGCCAGTGCCCGGCCAATTGCGCGGTGCTGGGTAAAACAAGACTGCTTGCCATTGCGTTGGCTCCTGCCGACACGAGCAATGCCGGGATCAACCAGGCCATTGCGTTGCGAAAAATAGTCATCACCATTACCTGTTTACGGGGCTTTCGCAAGGAAAGAGCAGCGCCAGGGCGCCGCCCTTCGTTACGCCTTGATCACGCCACGATGTCGCTGTACGCCGCCTGGCCCACGGTGGTGACGAGGAAATCCGCCACGCCGTGCCCGGAGAAGTCCACCGCCAACGTGCCCAGGTTGGTGCCCGAGGCATACGTCAGCACCGCATCGCCGGCAGCGCCCGTGAAGGCGTTGACGAAATGCAGGCCGCTGCCATTGGTGATGCCAGTCAGGTCGATCTTGTCCGAACCCGAGGTAAAGTCGAGGATCTGATCGGCCGCGCCCGGCTTGGAGTCGGAGCTGGCCCCGAACACAAAGGTGTCCGAACCCGCGCCGCCCCACAGTTTGTCGGCCCCGCCACCGCCATAGATCAGGTCATTGCCGGCCCCACCCTTGAGGGTGTTGGCCACCGCATTGCCGATCAGCAGATCGTTGCCCGAACCACCCAAGGCGTTTTCCACGGTCACGCCCTGGGCGATCGACACGTTACCCACCAGGCCACCCACATCAGAGAACGAGGTCTCGTTGAGGTTGATTTTCTGGTTCTGGGTAAAGCCGGAGAAGTCCAGGGTGTCGTTGCCGCCGCCGTCCCACACCGAGAACACCAGCTTGTCGGCATTGGAAGTGGCGCTGAGGTGGTCGCGCCCGGTGTTGGAGTTGAAGCCGTAGGTGGTGTCACCGGCACGGGTGTTGTAGTTGGCGCCGTAGAGCTTCTGGATCGCCGCGATATCGTCGATCAGCGGGCCGGATGCATAAGCCTCTACCCCGCCCTTGGTGAAGTTCTGGTTGGTGTTGAACTCACTCCAGTAGCTCATGACGCTGTAGCCACGGGTGTCCTGGCCGTAATCCGCATCTCGGTAAGACGGGTTGCCGGTCCCGGCGTTGTAGTCGCCAGGGTGGTCCAGGCCCAGGGTATGGCCGATCTCGTGGGTCAGGGTCTGGCGTCCGTAGTTGTTCAGGCCCGGGTTGATGTTGGCGGTGTAGCTGTTGTTGATCAGGTACCACGAGGTGCCATCCGTGCCACTCGTGTGGTACTTGTCATTGGTGCCGGGCAGGTAGGCAAAGGCTGCGGCGCCATCCTGGCCCCCGCTGTAGTTGCCGAAGGTCATGTGGAAGTCACCGCCCGAGGCTTTCTCGGTGAAAGTAACCTTGGCCACATCGGCCCAGGATTGCATGGCCAGTACGGCCTGGCCTTTTTGCAGGTTGCTGAACTGGCTGAACCCGGTGATGCCATGCTTGTTCATGGTCGCCTGGGAGGCCGACGTCAGGAAGGTGTAGGTCAGATCGATGATGCCGTTACCGTCAACGTCCCGGTAGGCTGCGTTTTCGCGCAGCAAATGGTCGGCTGCCTGGTCGACAGAGAATGAAGGTTTGCCATTGACCGTGAGGTTGCCGCCACGGTCATACAAGTGGCTAAAGCTATCGATTTGCGAATAGGCACTACTTGTTTGAGCTGCCGAGACAATAGCTTTCTCTTTTACTTTCGACATAAACGTACTTCCTTGTTTGCAAGTGGAACAGTTTTGTCCGATATGACGCTCTCTGGCGAGATCGTCCTATCACTCGCCTCTTATGAAGGCGAAAGAAAACTGACACAATTTTAAATCACACGTCCAGTATTTTTTTTGTTGGAAAAGTACGTGCAAGGAATAACGCCTGCAAACATTGGGAATTAAGTGTTTATATTCTTTGTTATGGGCTGGGTGACGGGAATCCGGCTATTTAAATATTAAATAGTGCTAAACACTTAAATGCCAGACAGGTCACACTTTAATGCGGAATGGATCCAATACATTGATAGGGACGCACTTATAAAGTGCCACCGTGTCATTGGGATATATTAAATAGCAGCTGCTTTATTGTCGGCCGCTATCACCGGCAAGCCGGCGATAGCGATCTCAAGACTAGCCACGCCACCCCGTCTGGCGCAGGGCCTCTAGCAGCGTCTGCCCCTCCAGCCCCGGCACCCGTACGCCATCGGCGGTGGTCATGTCCTCCCCGGCGAGGATTGCATTGATAATGGCCTCTTCCACCGCCTCTGCCGCCGCACTGAACAAGGGCGAAATATGATCGTTATTGACCATGCTCAGCGCCGTACTGAGGGGCAGGTCCTTGCGCCCATAATCTGCCGGTGGCAGATCATGGTTGCCGGTGGCAAACGCCAGGAACAGATCGCCACTGGAATCCTCGGTCCCGCCGCCGGTGCGGGCGATGCCGATGGAGGCACGTTGCGCCAGGCGCTGGCACTGGTGCGGCAGTAACGGTGCGTCGGTGGCGATAATCACCACGATGGAGCCCATGCCCGGCGTGCCCCGCTCGGCAAACGGCGAGGCAATGTCCATCAAGTGGCGCCCCACCGGATAGCCATCCACCCGCAGTTCCTGGCGCTTGCCGTGGTTGGCCTGCACCAGCACGCCAACGGTCCAACCGCCCTGCTCCGCCGGTAACTTGCGTGAGGCGCTGCCGATGCCGCCCTTGAACTCATGGCAGATCATCCCGGTGCCGCCGCCCACGGCGCCCTCCTGCACCGGGCCGGATTCAGCGCTGGCCATGGCCTGGAGCACATGCTCCGGGCCAACGTGCTGGCCCCAGATATCGTTGAGCAGGCCGTCATAGGTCTCCATCACCACCGGCATGCACCAATACACCGCAGGATCGGCCAGGCTGTCGCGCTCCAGGGCAATCAGGGTGTCGCGCACAATCCCGATACTGTGGGTATTGGTGATCGCCAGGGGCGTGGTCAGCAACCCGGCTTCGCCGATCCATTCCAGGCCGGTGGCGTCGCCGTTGCCATTGAGCACGTGATACCCGGCAAAACACGGCTGTAGCCGCGCCGCGCCGGCCCGCGGCTGGATCAGCGTGACCCCGGTACGCACTTGCTTGCCGTCGATCTGCGCCTTGAGCGTGCTGTGGCCGACCCGAACCCCGGGGACGTCGGTAATCGCATTCAATTCGCCGGGCGTGCCCAACCCCAACGTAATGCCCAATTGACGTGCGCGCATAACCACTCCTTACAGTTTCTGAAACGCCGGACTCGACCGGCCGCTGATGCAATACAGGATCACCGACATTGCCAGCAGGCCGATGATAATCATGATGTCGCGCAGGGAGGCTGCGATAAACAAGGTGAACAATAGATAACCCGCGCCCGCCACGGCCAGCAACGCCGGCACCGGCCACAGGGGCATGCGGTACGGGTGCTCGCGGTCGCGCAACAGCACCCGGCTCATCAGCGCGCTCAGGGCGACGATCAGGTACACCAGCATGATCAACAGCACACTGAAGGACGTCAGGTCCGCCAGGTTAGAGCTGAAGCTGAGCAGCGCCGAAGGGATCGCCAGGAACAGCGTGGCCAGCCAGGGCGAATCCCAGCGCGGGTGGATACGGGTGAAGAGCTTGTTGATGGTCGGCGTCCACAGGGCATCGCGGCCGCTGCTGAACACCACCCGGCCGATCTGGATCACGATGGCGACAATGGCGTTGAACACCGAGAGGAAGATCCCGGCGCTGACCAGGCGTGACAGGGTTTCATTGCCATGGCTGGTCAGCAGGTAGCCGATGGGGTCCGGGCTGCTGATCATCGCACTCAGGGACGGGGCGCCGATCAACAGCGCAGTGATCGGCACCAGCTCGATCACCACCACCAGGCCCAGGGACCACAGCACCGCCTTGTGCACCCCCTTGCCGCCGCATTTCATGTCTTCGGCCAGCAACACTGCCGGGCCGTAGCCGTTGAACGAGAACAGGCCGATGCCCACCGCACCGATCACCAGGGCCCAGGGCGCCAGGTGCAGCACGCCGTTTTCGACGATCTGCGGTTGGAACAGCACACTGGCGGGCTGCACCGGGTTGCCGAAGCCGATAAACACGATCACCAGCAACGCCGCCACTTCCAACAGCAGGCAAGTGCCGGTGATCCAGGCATTGAGCTTGATATTGAGGATGCCCAGGGCGTAACTGCACACCACGATCACCAGGGCCACGGTTTGTGAATCGAATGTCGTGCCCAGGGCATTGTTGAGGTAGGTTGCCGCGCCGGTGGCCAGTACCGGCGGGATAAACAGCAGCATCACCAGCACGGTGAGGAAGGTCGCGTAGCCGGCCATGCCACCAAACACGCGCTTGGCGTACACATACTCCCCGCCGGCACTGTTATGGGCGCGTCCCAGTTCCGCGTAGCAAAAGGCGAACATCAGCGCGAGCAACCCGGCCATGACAAACGCCAGGAACACCCCGCTGCCGGCTTGCTGGATCGCAAACGGCGCAATGACAAAGACGGAACTGGCCGGGGTCACCGCCGAAACGGTAATGGCCACCACATCGAACACACTCAAGGTAGGTTTCAGCACACCGTCAGGCGTGGGGGTTGCGCTCATATCGTTATCCTCTTGTTTATTCTTTTTATTGGAAAGCTGGTTTGAGGCAGAAACGAAAGAAAAAGCCGGCGCGGGATATGTTTCCCGTTGAATGCCAGGGAATCTAGGCGCTGTGCCGGCGCCCGCCAATTCCCCTATTGGAGTACTCCCCTTGACGGGATCGGGCAAAAGCCGAACCCTTGGCCGATCTTTCAGCCATCGGAACCCATCACATGAGCCTGTTCAGGGAAATCGGCATGCATGCGGGCCTGGGGCGTACCGTGTCGCAAATTGGCACCGGGCGTTTCTGGAAGCAACTGGTGTTGCTGCTGCACCAGAACCTGGCCTTCGACAACGCCCTGGCGATCTTCTACCCCATGGACGGCCCGCCCCAGGCGCTGGAGGAGTACGACGCGCAGCCCACCAGCAAACCGGCGTCGATGCTGGTGTACCTCAATGGCTTGTACCTGCTCGATCCGTTCTTCCAGGCGTGCCGCGAAGGCTACGCCAGTGGTGTGTATCGCCTGGAAGAGGTGGCGCCGGATCATTTCCGCCAGAGTGAGTACTTCCTCAATTACTTTCACGACAATGTGCTGGAGGATGAAGTGCAATTCATCCTCCAGCTACCCGGGGTCGGTACTTTGTCGTTGTCTTTGGGGATGCAGCGCGTATTCACCGCCACTGAAACCGGGCTGCTGACGCTATTGGCGGCATGGGTGCTGCCCTTGATGCAGCAGCATTGGCAGCAGAGCACCCGGCGCGCACCGGCTGGCGAGGCCATGGCCAGCCAGATTCGCGATGCGTTGAGCCATTTTGGCAGTGGGGTGCTGTCCGAACGCGAACTGGAAATCGCCCGCCTGGTACTGCGCGGGTTCTCATCCAAGGCCATGGCCGAACGCCTGAGCATCTCGCCGGACACCGTCAAGGTGCATCGGCGCCACCTGTACGCCAAGCTGGATATCTCGTCGCAGCCGGAGTTGTTTTCGTTGTTTATCCAGTCGTTGGGGCATGACCTGGATAACCCATAGGGAGGTCGAGGGTGACTGGCCTACCGCCCGGTACGGATGGTGTTCCAGATCCGCGTGCGAATGCGGTCGATCTTCATCGGCATGGCTTCGAGGGCGAACAGCTTGCCCATCATTTCCTCGCTCGGGTACACCTTGGTGTCACCCTTGATCTACGGGTCCACCAGGCTGTCGGCGGCGCTGTTGCCGTTGGCGTAGTGCACGAAGTTGGTGATGCCGGCCATCACGTCCGGGCGCAGCAGGTAGTTCATAAAGGCATAGCCGGCCTTCTCATCCGGGGCGTCGGCGGGCATGGCGACCATGTCGAACCAGATCGCAGCGCCTTCCTTGGGGATGTTGTAGCCGATCTTCACGCCATTCTTGGCTTCCTTGGCGCGGCTTTCGGCCTGTAGCACGTCACCGGAGAAGCCCACTGCCACGCAGATATCGCCGTTGGCCAGGTCGCCGGTGTATTTCGAGGAGTGGAAGTAGGCGATATACGGCCGCACCTTGATCAGCAGCGCCTCAGCCTTTTTATAGTCCTCGGGGTTCTTGCTGTGGTGCGGCAAGCCCAGGTAATTCAGGGCAATGGGCAGCAGTTCCGGGCCATTGTCGAGGATCGCCACCCCGCATTTGCTGAGTTTTTCCATGTACTCGGGCTTGAAGATCAAGTCCCAGGAATCGACCGGCGCATCCTCGCCCAACACTGCCTTGACCTTGTCGATGTTGTAGCCGATACCGGTACTGCCCCACAGGTACGGGAAGCCGTGCTCATTCCCCGGATCGTTGGTTTGCAGGGCCTTGAGCAGCACCGGGTTGAGGTTTTTCCAGTTCGGCAACTGGCGCTTGTCGAGCTTTTTCAGGGCCCCGCCCTGGATCTGCCGGGCCATGAAGTGGTTGGACGGAAAGACCACATCATAGCCCGAGTTACCGGTCATCAACTTGCCGTCCAGGGTCTCGTTGCTGTCGTATACGTCATAGCTGAAACCGATCCCGGTTTCCTTCTGGAAGTTCTTGGTGGTGTCCGGCGCGATGTAGCTCGACCAGTTGTAGATTTTCACCGTTTCGGCGGCCTGGGTCAGGGACGCCACCAACATCAAGGGCAACAGGGCAATGGGTCTCATGGTTCGATTTCCTGGCGGTTATAGGGCTGTTTTTATGGCAGGCGATCAAGGATCAAAAGATTAGAGGATCAACACATAGGTCTTGCGCACGGTCTCCTGGATATCCCAGATACCCGTGCTGTTGGCCGGCAACATCAGTGCATCGCCGGCTTCGATCTGCAGGGTTTCGCCGTCATCGGAGGTGAACGTGCAGCGGCCCTGGATAAAGTGGCAGAACTCCTGCGCCACGATCTGGCGCCGCCAACGGCCCGGGGTGCATGCCCAGATGCCGGTTTCGACGCCATCGTTGCGCATCACACTGAGGGTGGACGCCACCGCGACCGGAGTGCCCAGGGGCACGGCAACCGGGCTTGAGTCTGGCAAGTGGCAGTCAAGGGTGTCTTTGAACTGGGTAATACTCATGGTCATACCTGTGGTGATTGAAACGACTTAGTGCATGAACCCTTCCATGAAGCCGGCCATCCCGCTGGCCAGCTTGCGCCGCCAGGGCGCGGTGTTTGGGTCGGCGAGGGTCTGGTCCTCATGGACGAAACTGCGGATGATCGCGTTGTAGCCCAGCCAGCGGCACGGCTCCGGCTCCCAGCCCCGGAGGGCATTCAGGCCGCCATCACGCAGGACCCACGGCTGCTGGACCCACGGCTGCTGGACCAGCGGCGTGTCACGCCCCAGGATCAGATCGGCCAGGGTCCGGCCACCCAGGTTGCTGGCGCCCACGCCCTCCCCGCCATATCCGCCGGACAAGGCGATGCCGCTCTGTTGGTCGCACAGCATGTGTGGCCGAAAGCGCCGCGACATACCGAGGTTGCCGCCCCAGGAGTGAGTCACGCGCACCTGCTTGAGTTGCGGAAACAGCTCGCAGAACAGGTAGCGGCGCAATTGCACTTCGCTGTCGGTGAGGTCGAAGTTGTGGCGCAGCTTGCCGGCAAACTGATAGCCGCCACGGGCGCCAAATACCAGGCGGTTGTCGGCAGTACGCTGGCCGTAGGTGACCTGGCGGCTGCTTTCCCCGAAGGCCTGGCCCTGGTTCAGGCCGATTTCTTCCCAGGTACTGGCCGGCAGCGGTTCGGTGGCGACGATCAGGCTCTGCACCGGCAGTTGGTAGCGGCCCAGGGGCTTGAGCGTCGGCGCATAGCCCTCTACCGCCGGCACCACCCATGAGGCGCGGACCTGGGCCTGGTCGGTGCGCAGGCTGCCGGATTGCCAGTGGGTGACCGGGCTGTTTTCGTAGATCGCCACGCCCATGGCTTCGACCACCCGCGCCAACCCGCGCACCAGCTTGGCCGGGTGGATCGTCGCCACATGCGGGGTGTAGACCGCGCCATAGGCCGAGGCGATACGGACCTGCCCGGCCAGTTGCTCGGGGCTGAGCCAGCGGTAGTCATCGTCGGTCAGGCCCTGGCCGTGGAGCTTGGCCAGGTATGCGCGCAGGCTGGCTTCCTGCTCGGGGTAACGGGCGGCGCAGTGCAGCGCCCCGCCCTTGCGGTAGTCACAATCGATACCTTCGCGCTGCAGGACCTGCTCGACTTCATCGGGGATGCCATGCAGCAGGTCAAACGAGGCCCGGCGCTGCTCGGCGGGCAGCCCGGCAAGCAAACGATCTTCGCCCAGCAGATTGCCCATCAACCAGCCACCGTTGCGCCCGGAAGCCCCAAAACCGGCGGTCTGCGCCTCTATGATCACCACCTTGAGCTGCGGCGCGTGGCGCTTGAGGTAATAGGCGGTCCACAACCCGGTGTAGCCGGCGCCAATAATGGCCACGTCGACATCCAGGTCGTGCCCCAGGGCCGCACGCGCCTTGAGCGGCTCTTGCAACTGATCCATCCATAAACTGATCTTGCGCCATGCCGGCATACCAGAACTCCACCACCCAACGTCGATGGCGTGATCCTAGTGCCTGGCTTCAGTCGTCGTCTTGCGCGCGTGCACGCAGGGAAATTTGTTTGACGTAGGCCTTGGGCGACAGGCCGGTATGTTGGCGGAAACAGCTGTAGAACGCCGACAACGAATTGAAACCGGCGGCAAACGCCCGTTCATCGATACGGATCGGCGGCGTGGCGCCCTCCAGTGCCGCCAGCAAATGCTGCAGGCGGGCCTGGTTGACGTAGCGGTAGAAACTCTGCCCCAGCACCTGGTTGAGCAGGTAGGAAATCTGGTTGCGGCTGTAGCCACACGCCTTGGCCACCTGTTGCAGGTCCAATTCCGGGTCGAGATAGGGTTGCTGACGCTGGAAGTACTGCTGCAAATCGTTGGCCAGGTAGCTCAGTTGCTGTGGCGACAAGCCCAGGCGGCTGACGGTCGGGCGCGTGGCCAGGGACTGCAAGCGGCTGGTGGCGGGCTCGTGCACCAGGGACGCGTACTCGTTGACGCGCCAGATCAGCCCGTCACGCACGGTGATCGCCTCGCTGGTGCGAAACGACACCAGGCCCTGGCCACCGCGCAACGTCACGCGGTACTGGATAAAGGCGGTATCGCCGTCGGTGCGGATGCGATCGGTGTGTTCAATGGCCTCGTCGGGGTCCCGGGGCATGCTGGCTTGCAGGTACTCGCGCAACTGGTCAAAGCACACCACGCGGTTCTGGAAGAAGTCGTGGTACTGGATATCCGGGTGGTAGTGCGCCATCACCCCGTCCAGGTCGCGGAGTTTCCAGCACAGGTGATGGCGCAATACCACCTCGGCAGTCGCTGGCGTCTGTTGCGGGCTGTCGGCCGGGACGGTCTGTGGCATACAACACTCGAAAACGGCTAAAGCGCGGAGCTTGCACAACTTTACCGAGCGCTTCAATGGCCAAATGAGGGTTTTCGATAATGGCCTTTTGCCTAAGCATTTGTAAGACATGACCCACGTCATACTTCTTGCAAGCAACTGCCGAACGGGCAGAAAAAACCCCGGTGCCCATGGCGAGTGAGTGCTATTTTTTAAGCTTCACGGTCAGGACCATTGATGGGCCTGGCGCCCTTGCCGCGAGCTAAAGGAAGCGCTCAATGAACAAGGTGGGCCACATGAACAAAGTGACATTTCCCAATGCATGCCAACTGATGCGCTGGCATTTTCACCCGGTGGGCTTTGAAGGCAGCATGGACGCGCCTGGCAGCATGATCGCGCGATTGTTTGACCGCGCAAGTGGCGAAACCCTGATTGCCATCGCCGGCCTTCCCTGTGCCACGGTGATGAATGCCACGGATGTGGAGCGGATTATCGAGGCGATTGAGGCTGAGCTGGAATCGTTTGTGCGACCGCAGTTGCTGCAGGCCTGAAGGGTGGGAGCGGTCTCGCCCCGCGAGGCAGCTCCCACATTTGATCTATCGCGCCTTGGTAGCGCGGCGATCATCAAAGAACGACTTGCCCCCCGCCACCCGATCCGACGCCCTGGGTGCATTCGCCCCCTGGCCTTCCTGCCCTTCGACATACCAATAGCAATGGCTGACCGCCCGGGTAATCCCGACATAGGCCAGGCGCAGCACCTCGTCTCTTTGCGCATTGTCGTAGGGCTCGGCATCCCCGTCCTTGCCTAGCCCAGCCATGCGGTACACCTGGTTCTTGTAGGGCGAGCGGGTCAGGTGCTGGCAATCGCCGAGCAAAAACACCGCATCGGCCTGCAGCCCCTTGGCGCTGTGGTAGGTCAGTTGCTTGAGGCGGCGCATGGCCGGCGGCAAGCTGGAATCAAGATTAACTAAAGATTGAATATGCTCTTTAATCAATAGCTTATCGCTACTTTTTCGATACAACATTAACACCGATTCGCCGCGCTGATAGTGCGCCAGCAATTGCTGCGCCAGGGCCGCCTCGTCCCGATCTAGCACCTGTACCGGCACCAGTGCCTTGGCCGTACCGCTGGCCTTGGCCTTTTTGCCGCTGATCGCGGGGGCGGCCTTAACGATATGTTCGGCCGCATCGATGATGTGCTGGTGGCTACGAAAGTTCTCCCCCAGCATTACCCGGGTGGTACTGGGGGACGGGAATTCCTTGTTGAACTCCATAAAGTACTTGGGCGAACTGCCGCGCCAGCCATAGATCGACTGCCAGTCATCCCCGACACATAACAGCGAGGAATGCTGGGCCCCGCGCCCCACGTGCATGGCCGGCCCGCGTCGGCGGATCTCGTGCAGGCTGGCGCGGATCCACGCCACGATCTGTGGCGAGACATCCTGGAACTCATCGATCATCAAGTGCGACAACGGGCGCAACAGCCCATCGCTGAGCAACCTGAGGTTTTCCGGGGTGTTCTCGCCAAACAGCGAGAACATGCGGTTGTAGGTCATGATCGGCGGCGACTGGTCGAGCAGGTGATCTTCCAGGGCTTTCCAGAAAAGACTCAGGGCCTCGAAGAAACCACGGTCCGGGTCATCCTTGGCAAAGCTCATCTGGCCTACCGCCGTGGGCACATCCAGGCCAAGGTTCTCGATAAACCCGGCCGCGGTGACAAAGCAGTCGAGCAGCGGTGCCGAAGCCAGCTCACCCTTGACCTTGTAATCAAACCCCGGACCGGAGGTGGTATCGCCCGCCAGGCTGCTCAACAGACGCTTGGATGACTCGTAGTTATCCAGCCATATCAATGGTTTGTGACAGAAAGCTTGAAACAGTGTGCGTTTGACCGCCCATTCGGCCCGCACCGACAGCTTGGCCCCGGGCCGGGCGAGCTGTGGGCTTTCCCGGGCGTCGAAGCCCAGCACCACCCAGGCCTCCAGTTCGGCGCTATAGCCATGGCAGTGGAACGACGCGCCATTGATTTCAACGCGCTGGCGGCTGGGCTCGATCCCCTTGATCGGCCACGCGCCGGCGCGCAACCACAGGTCCTCGATCACATCGCACAGCTCTTCATCACGCTTGGCCGCCAACTCGGTGACCGCCACGCGTTTTTGCACATCCGGGTGGTCGCGCTCCAACTCCTTGAGCTGCAGGGCGTGGCGTGCCATCGGCGCGATCAGTTCGCGAAAACGCGCATGCCGGCCATAGAGCCCGTGATAACAGGCATTGAGCTGCTGGCGTTGGGCCTCGTTGATGCGCAGGTCAAATGGGTTGCTATCGGCCTCGTCATCATAGGTGCCGTGGTGCAGGTTCTCGAAGGCCTGCAACCGCTCGAAACCCGGCAGGCTGCGGACCATGGGCAAGATGCGTGAGTGGAAGGTGCGCACCACGGCCTGGGCCTCTTTCAAACCAAGGGGTTGGCCCCACAGGCTGAGGATCTCCATGAGCTTGCTGATAAAGTCCTTGCGCGACTCGCGGGTGAAGGTCACCACGGTCATGGAACTCAGCTCGAAGCCCAGGTAATGGCTCAACAGCAGGATGCGCAGGACCAGCGACGTGGATTTGCCAGCCCCGGCCCCGGCAACCACCGAGGTCGACGGGGTGTCGCTGAAGATCATCTTCCACTGCGCCGCACTGGGCTGCGCATGGGCCGGTAGCAGGCGTGCCACATCGGCCTTGATGCGCTTTTTCAGGTCGGGTGTCAGTGGCAGGCGCCAATCGTCGAACAGGCGGTCGTCTACCCCAGGGGCGCGGTGCTCATCACTACGCAAATCGCGAATCAACAGGACCTGACGGCCCTCCTCGATACCATCGCGCTTGCCTTCGCGGTAGCCATACTCCACCCCCGCCTCATGCCCGCTGCGAAAGCCATCGGCCTGGCCATGCAGCCACGAAAAACGATGCTGGGCCCGCAGACGTGTCAAACCGTGGCCAAACAGCCGGGCAGCCAGGCGCTTGAACAGCGGCATTTGCGCCAGGGGACGCAGTTCGGGGGGCAGATCAGGGGTGTGTTGCGGCACGCGGACTCCTGCGGGGGCTTGGGCGAACAGAAGCCCTATGGTCGCCGGAATCCCCTGACAGTTCCAGCCAATTGCTTTGGCTTCATGCAGTTAGGCGATGAACTGAAGCTGGGGTCTAGTTATGGAACACAGGAAGCAATCGAATTACCTGATGGGAATCAGGCATTTTTTACGCTTTTTATCGATTATGTGCTGCTGGATGATAGGCCCATCAACAGGAGACGATCATGCTTGAACTTCGACCTTTCACTTCCCTGGGCGGTGCCAATCACGGTTGGCTGGATGCCCATCACCACTTTTCGTTTGCCGAGTACCATGACCCTAAGCGTATGCACTGGGGCAACCTGCGGGTGTGGAACGACGATATCATCGCGCCGGGCACCGGCTTCCCACAGCACCCGCACCGCGACATGGAAATCATCACCTATGTGCGCGAAGGCGCCATCAGCCATGCCGACAACCTGGGCAACAAGGGCCGCACCGAGGCCGGCGACGTGCAGGTGATGAGCGCAGGCACCGGGATTGCCCACAGCGAATACAACCTGGAAGCCACGGCGACCAAGATTTTCCAGATCTGGATTATTCCCAATGAAGCGGGCCTGCCCCCTTCCTGGGGCGCCAAGCCCTTTCCCAAGGGCGAGCGCGAAGGCTTCGTGACCCTGGCCAGCGGCAAACACGGCGACCATGAAAGCCTGCGTATTCGTGCCGATGCACGCTTGGTAGCGGCCAACCTGAAGGCCGGGGAAAGTACCGAGTACCACCTGGATGCAGGGCGCCGGGCGTATCTGGTGCCGGCGACCGGGGTGATCGAAGTCAATGGCTTGCGAGCGCAAGCGCGGGATGGCGTTGCGGTGCAAGATGAGCGGGTGTTGCGGGTGACGGCAGTCGAAGACAGCGAAGTGGTGCTGGTAGACCTGGCCTGATCTCAAGCCTGGCACCAAACCAACTGTGGCAGAGGGTTTGTGTAGGAGCTGGCTTGCCTGCGATGCAGACACCTCGGTGTATCAGTTAGACCGAGGCGATGCGATCGCAGGCAAGCCAGCTCCCACACAAGCCAGCTCCCACACGTTAGGAGATGGCGCCATCCACCAACACCTGCGCCTCCTCCACCAGGCACTTGAGGTGATCTTCGCCAATAAAGCTCTCGGCATAGATCTTGTAGATATCCTCGGTGCCTGACGGTCGTGCGGCAAACCAGCCGTTTTCGGTCATGACTTTCAGCCCGCCAATCGGCTGGTCGTTCCCCGGTGCATGGCTGAGGATTTGCTGGATGCTTTCCCCGGCCAATTGCGTGGAGGTGACCTGCTGCGGCGCCAACTTGCCCAGCAGCGCCTTCTGTGCCGGCGTGGCCTTGGCATCCACACGGATGGCGAATGGCTCACCCAGGGCGTCGGTCAGGCCGCGGTAGATCTGGCTTGGGTCCTGGCCTTTGCGCGAGGTCATTTCGGCGGACAGCAAGGCCGGGATCAGGCCGTCCTTGTCTGTGCTCCACACGCGGCCATCCTTGCGCAGGAAGGACGCGCCTGCGCTTTCTTCGCCGCCAAAGCCCAGGGAGCCCTCGAACAAGCCGTCGGCAAACCACTTGAAGCCCACCGGCACTTCGTACAGGCGTCGGCCGATGCGTGCGGCGACGCGGTCGATCAAGCCACTGCTGACCACGGTTTTACCCACCCCAGCATCCGCACGCCACTGGGGACGGTTCTGGAACAGGTAGTCGATGGACACCGCCAGGTAGTTGTTCGGCGCCAACAACCCGCCAGACGGGGTGACGATGCCGTGCCGGTCGTGGTCGGGGTCGCAGGCAAATGCCACGTCGAAGCGTTCCTTGAGGCCGATCAGGCCTTGCATCGCATAGCTGGAGGATGGGTCCATGCGAATCTGCCCGTCCCAATCCACGCTCATAAAGCGGAAGGTCGGGTCGACCTCGGTATTCACCACCTCCAGGTTCAAGCGGTAATGTTCGGCAATGGCCGACCAGTAGCGCACCCCGGCGCCCCCCAGCGGGTCCACGCCCAGGCGCAGATCGGCGCTGCGGATGGCGTCCATGTCGATGACATTGATCAGGTCGGCCACGTAGGTGTTGAGGTAGTCATGGCGATGGGTGGTGTCGGCTTTCAAGGCCTGGGCATGGGAGATGCGCTTGACCCCGGCCAGCTTGGCGGCCAGCAGTTCGTTGGCCTTGGCTTCGATCCATTTGGTGACATGGGTATCGGCCGGGCCGCCGTTGGGCGGGTTGTATTTATACCCGCCGCTCTGGGGCGGGTTATGGGACGGGGTGATGACAATGCCATCCGCCAGCCCACGGGTGCGGCCACGGTTGTAGCAGATGATGGCGTGGGAAATCGCCGGGGTCGGCGTGTATTCATCGCCTTCGGCGAGCATCACCTGCACGCCATTGGCCGCCAGCACTTCCAGGGCACTGGCGCCGGCCGGCGTGGACAGCGCGTGGGTGTCGAGGCCGACAAACAGTGGGCCATCAATGCCTTGCGCCTCGCGGTACAGGCAAATGGCCTGGCTGATGGCCAGTACGTGCCATTCATTGAAACTCAAGTCAAAAGAGCTGCCACGGTGCCCGGAGGTACCAAAAGCGACACGTTGCGTGGAGATTGCTGCATCGGGCTGGCCGGTGTAATAGGCCGTTACCAGTCGCGGGATGTCCACCAGCAATTGAGCTGGCGCCGGTTTGCCCGCAAAAGGACTGAGAGTCATGCAAAAACCTCTGAAAAAGAAGGATTCGGAAAAGGAATGCAGTTTACTGGGTGTTCGACCGCCATGCGACGGTATCTATCCCACAATAATCAGTGATATTTCCGACAGAACCCACTCATCTGTTCTGCCCCTGCTTAAGCGCCTGTGCCAACGCCTCCAACACCAGGTCCAGGCGGTGATGTGTGCTGAGCACATGGCTCAGGCGAAAGTGCTGCTGGTACAGGCCACTCACGCTGAACAACTCGCCGGGGGCAATCACCACCTGGCGCGCCAGCATGTCCTGGAATACCCGACGCATGTCCACGGCCTCGGTCGAGCGCAACCAGTAGGTGGCACCCGCCTGCGGCACCCGGTATGTCACCCGCTCGCCCAGATGCTGCGCCAGGTGCACCTGCATCGCGCAGGCGTGTGCCTTGAGCTGTGCGCGCAAGTCCTGCAGGTGCAGGTCAAGGCGGCCCGTGTAGTACAGCCGGGCTATTGCCCGCTGGCGAAGGGACGACAAACAAAATGCGCGCAACAGGAACTGGCGCTGCAATTGCGCGCTCAAGTGCCGCGAAAGCAGAAAACCATAGGGCGCTTCCGGCCCCATGACTTTCTCAAACGTGGAAAATACGATCAGCCGTGCGGGGTTCACCACATCCCGCAGGTAGCGGGTAGATGCCTCGAACTCCAGCCCACCGTGGACATCATTCTCCAACAGCCAGCAGCCATAGAGTTCCAGCAACCTTGCCACTTGCGTCTGCTCCGCCAGGCTCAAGGCTTTGCCCGTGGCAAGGCCGGGGGTCGAGGATAACAAGGCCAGTTGCACCCCCTCGGCCCGCAGTTGCTGCTCCAGATAGGCCAGGTCGAGCCGGCCCTGCTCGTTGCACGGCCATTCAATCACGCGCACCCCGGCGTCTTGCAGCAGGCGCAGGATGAGCCAGTCACACGGTGACTCCACCAGCACCGCCGCCCCGTTGAGCGCCAGCACTTCGATCAGGATCGCCAGCACACCCCGTAGGTCAGCGCCGATATAGACGTCATCCGCCTGCCAGCAACGTGTGGGCGAACGGGTATAACGCGCCGCCAGTGCCGCCCGCAGTTCCCAGATGCCACACGGCTGGGAATAGGGTTGCAACTGGCGCGGATACTGGCGCACCAGTTCACGCTCCAATTGCAGCAACGGCCCGTCCAGGGACAACAGTTGCGCCGGTTCATCGGCGCTGAGCACCAACATCCCCGGCCTGCGCGCACCGGTATACAGGCGTTCGAGCAAATCACCGGCGCTGCAGCACGGGGTATTGGCGGCAATGGGCAAGGCGTAGTAACCGGACTTGGCCACCGAGTACACCCTGCCCTCCTTTTCCAGCAGTGAGTAAGCGTATTGAATAGTGGAAATCGACACATTCAAACGCTCTGCCAAGTGTCGCAAGGACGGCAGCTTGACCCTGGCCTCGGTGCCCACTTCATTGATCAGGTTGATCATGTAGCGATAGACCGCCTGATAGGCGAAGTCGGCCTGCTTATCCTCCCTCATGACGTTCTCTGCCCGGGCAACGGCTGCCGTAGCGCATCCACCCTCAGCGCCCTGGCACGCCGTGTGGCCCGGTGGTTGGCTCCTCGCTATTGATACAGGCGGCATTGGCCGCGACATGGGTGCGGTACAGATGCTGCAAAAGCGCCAGGGGTAAACCGCTGGTATCGACCACCCAATGCTGGATCAACTCGGCCGACGACTTGCCCTCAAGGGCTTTGTGCAGCTCGGGCAGTGCCACCAGCATGCCGGGATGGCAGCGGCGCAAGAAGGCTTCCAGGCGCTGTCCTTGCTGGATAAACGGTGAGAACAACAGGCACACCAGTTGGCTTTCTTCCAGGCCAAAGAACTCGCGGGCGTAGGTGGCCGCGAGCATGCGCCCGTCCCGGGTGCCAGCCTGGGCAATCAGCAGATCGGGGATTTGTTTACGCCGCATAAAACCGATGGCTTGCTCGATAAACCCCGTGACCCCTTGTTGATAGTCAAGGCCCAGCAGCACTTCCGCTTGCAGGCCGTGCATGTGCGCCATCAGCAACGGGTTGGCGTAGTCCGGGTTGCTGAACTGAAAGGCGAACTCATCCTGCTTGTAGCCCATGAAGTCGTTGAGCAATGCCGTGGGGTCCTGCTCCGCGGCACGTAGCAGATCGGCCACGCCGATATAGGCCAGGTGCCTATGCACCTCCTTGTGGGTGGAGGCATCCTGTGTCGTGTAATGTTCCCCATAGACGTCGCGGTAATAGTCGGCGCTGCAATCATCCATACGGGTAAACAGGGCGTTGAGCGCCAGCGGTCGGCCGGCGTGGCCTTTCATGCCGGCAGCGCGGGTGGTTCTGACCAGCCACGCCAGGTATTGATTCTGCTTGCGCGGCGAATCACTGCTGACCAAGGCATGCACCCCGGCGTCCCAGGCGGTAATGCGGCGGTAGAAATCCCCCAGGGACAAGTAACCGTCGTTGCACAAACTGGCACGGATATCTCCCGAACTCATATGCCCAACCATCAGCATGTTGCGCCGGCCAATATCCTGGCCCGCCGTGGAAGCCGGACGCAGGTGGTTGAAGGGCAAGACTTCCTGGTTTTCCACCATCAATAACTCGACCCGGGGGTCGTCATGGAAAAACAACGCACTGTAGCCACGGTGAATGCTGTCCAGTGCGGCTTGCGTCATCCCCGTATGGCGCAGGGTGGCGACGCGCAACTGAAAACTCCTCGGCGCACGGCCGGCGATGGTCAATTGGGCGGCACGCAGGAAGGCCAATGCATAGCTGCTGCCTTTACCGCCTCCATGGGCGACCAGTACTTTGTAGTCACCGATCTGTTCGATGCCCCCTGCCGCCACAATCAGCCGCTGAATCAATAACTGAAGTGCGGTGCGCTCCGCTCGCGAGAAGTAGCCCTGCAACCGCTGCAACACTTGCTGGTACACATAGTTCATGGCTTGTTCGTGAATAGCGCTCATAGCTTTACTACCTGAGGTTAACTGTCAGTTCCGGGCAAGCAGTTAGGCGTGCCTGTCCGACCTGCTGTTTACTTGGAGTTGACGCCTGTTGCGGCAAAGCTGATAGCTAAATGTTAGCACCGCACAACAAAGCGCCTGTTGGAACATCCCGGCGAAGATGCCATCACCTGCTGAAGAAAGCCCCTACGCTGGCCTGCCGGCCAGCCTAGGAAAGGTCTTACAACTTCCTACTAGCCTTTAACTCAAATATTAAAGAGTTATCTGACATATGCAGCGCAGGGCAAAAACCGGGTTTAGTTCGCGCACAGTTAATCGCTCCCTGTGCAGGCCAATATCCCTGGGCCGACATACAAGACGACTTGTTAGTTACCGCGAACCGGTGTGTTGAGTTGTTTTCTGCAATCATTGCTCAGTCCTTGAGATGAAAGTGACCGGGCAATTATCAGCGCTTGCTTGATGATTAAAAGATACAGACCCGGCGCAAAAACCAGTGCAGTTTGGCGAGCCGGGACTGAGCGCAGCCCCCATGTAAAACGCCGCTGCTCTGGGATTCAGGGCAGCGGCGGCATCAACGGCAGGTTTTGTAGGGAAAGAATCCCGGCGGGCGACTCAGCCAGGACGTAGATCCTGTCCTTCTAAATGGCGTATTTGCCCCATGGCAAGCACGGGCGGAATGTCCGATTACGAACATTCCCACAGATCAAACAGCTTCAACCTGCAACGCCACCCGCTCGCGGCATGGGCATTCGTCCATATAGCGATGAGCATCGACAAACTCGCTGAACGGAAACACCCGGGTCTTGAGCGGCACCAGCACACCGTCTGCGGTCAACTGGTTGATCTCACGCAGGGCCCGCTGCAGTGCCGCCTGGTCCTGGATAATGCCCAGCTCCGGCTTGCCCGTGAAGTTACCGATACAGTGCACAAAGAACTGGATGTTCTTCTGGAACGCGGCGCAGGCCGGGAACGGTGTCTGGTTGCCGCCCTGCAGGCCATACAACACCAGGCTGCCACGGGGCGCGAGAACATCGCCCAACAGCGACATCTGCGGGCCACCCAGGCCGTCAAATACCACATCCACGCCCCGCCCATCGGTGAACTTGTTGATTTGCATCAGCAAGTCCTGCTCTTCGGTGACGATGACCTTTTCGGCGCCCAGGGACAGCAGGTATTCGCGCTCTTCAGCCTTCTTGGTCGCGGCAATCACCCGCACCCCCAGCGCCTTGCCCAATTGCACAAACGAAGGCCCGGCACAATGGCTGGCATCCGTGACCAGCGCAAACTGCCCGGGCTTGACCCGCGCCAGGTCGATATAGGCAAAGTAGGCAATCAACAACGGTGTGTAATGCACGCTGGCCTGCACCGGGCTCAAGACGTCCGGGTAACGGGTCAGGGCCGAACGCGGCAAAATAATCTGTTCGCCATACACCGGGTAATCATTGGGGCTCTCGGCCGGGAAGCTGGCGACCTTGTCGCCAACGGCCAGGTCATCAACACCCTCGCCCAGCGCCATTACCACACCGGCCATTTCATGGCCCAGACCGGAAGGCAAGCGGGCATGGGACGACGCCAGGTTCTGCCGCCAGAGAATGTCGTACCAGCTGATGCCAATCGCTTCGACACGCACCTGCACTTCGCCCGGTGCGGGCAACGTGGCTTCATGCTCTTCGCACTTGAGCACCTCGGCCGGACCAAACTTGTGAAAACGGATCGTGCGGGACATCGCAAACCTCGCCAAAGTGACCTCTAATGCCATGAACTTTATCTGGGCTTTCGGGGCAAGGCCACCGGTCGCCATTAATAGTCGTCATGTCTGTCATTGATTCCACCGCCTAGGAAAACACCCTAGGCAGCGTAGGAAAACTGAATTAGCCGGTGCAGAGTACCAGCCTTTCCCCGTAAGATTCATGCCGGCCATTGTTGTCATGTGGCCGCTCACGTCAAGCTCGCTGAATCTGCCAGGACACAAGATGAACCGTAACGACCTGCGTCGTGTCGACCTGAACCTGTTGATCGTATTCGAAACCTTGATGCATGAGCGCAGTGTGACCCGCGCCGCCGAGAAATTGTTCCTCGGCCAGCCGGCCATCAGCGCCGCCTTGTCGCGCCTGCGCGGGCTGTTCGATGATCCGCTGTTCGTGCGCACCGGGCGCAGCATGGAACCCTCGGCCCGGGCCGTGGAAATTTTCGCCCTGCTCTCGCCGGCCCTGGATTCGATTTCCACCGCCGTCAGCCGCGCCGCCGAATTCGATCCGGCCACCAGTACCGCTGTGTTTCGCATTGGCCTGTCGGACGATGTCGAGTTTGCCTTGCTGCCGCAACTGCTCAAGCGCCTGCGCGCCGAAGCGCCGGGCATTGTGCTGGTGATCCGCCGCGTCAACTACATCCTGATGCCGGGCCTGCTGGCCTCCGGGGAAATCTCCATTGGCGTCAGCTACACCGCCGACCTGCCAGCCAACGCCAAGCGCAAACTGTTGCGCCGCAGCCTTCCCAAACTACTGCGCGCCGACAGCGTGCCCGGCGCCCTGAGCCTGGACGACTTCTGCGCTCGCCCCCACGCCCTGGTCTCGTTTGCCGGCGACCTCAGCGGGTTTATTGATGAAGAATTGGAAAAACTCGGCCGCCAACGCCATGTGGTACTGGCGGTTCCGCAGTTCAACGGCCTGGGCACCCTGCTGGCCGGCACCGATATCCTCGCCACCGTCCCCGACTACACCGCCGAAGCCCTGACCGCCACCGGCGGCCTGCGCGCCGAAGACCCGCCGTTACCGGTGCGCAGTTTTGAACTGCATATGGCCTGGCGTGGCTCACAGGACAACGATCCGGGGGAGCGGTGGCTGCGGTCGCGGATTCAGATGTTTTTTGGGGATCCTGAGAGTCTCTAGGTGGCGTCCGTGCCTGGCCGACCCGCTCTCCCCACTCAACGCACCGGCAACCTCTGCGCAAGCGCCTTGATATCACTCACCACATAGTCAGGCGCGGGTGCCAATGGATAGAGCGATTGCCCAGGGCGCGCAACAAACGCCGAGCGCAGGCCAGCACGCTGGGCCCCTGCGATATCCCACCCGTGAGCCGCTACCAGCATGGCCTCTGCGGGTGTAATACCACGTTGCTGAACGGCCCAGGTGTAGACCGCAAGGTTGGGTTTGTAGCTCTTGAGCGTGTCACTGCTCAGGTAGTCGGTGAACAGGTCGTCCAACCCCGCGAACGACAGCTGCGCCTGCACCACCTTACGCGATGAGTTAGTCAGTGCGATCAAGGTGTAGCCCTTATCCTTGAGCATCTGCAAGCCAGGGCGAACATCGGCATAAGCCGGCAAGCGAGTGATGGGCGTGACGATGGAAGCACGCGCCTGTGCCTCGCTGAGTTGGACCCCATGGGCCTGAGCCACCATCATCAGGGCCGCCGTGCCTACGGTGCCGAAGTCATGGTATTGCTCAGTCGAGGTCTCCACCAGCGAGTAATGCAACAGGGTGGAGAACCATAGGCCAAGCAACTCAGGCCGACCGCCCAGCGCCTGGCCGACAGAGGCGCGCATGGGCTCCAGGTCAAGCAAGGTCTCATTGATATCCAGGAAAATAACACTGGGCGCCTTGGTCTCGGTCGCGCTCTGCGCCTGGGCAAAGCCACTGATGAACAGGACGAATACCAACAGGGTATTGCTGAAAGCCTTACGTTTGAACATGATCGTCTCCCTAAAATAAGCCAGCGCTGTGAAAGCGATAGATTTCAAATCGTTATAGTGTCAAAAGCCAATCGGGCAAGATGCTCAAGGCGAAGGTTTCCAACACCTTGTCGACCCCTGTCAGTACCAACCCACCGAGCACTAACAGTAAAACCCCCAGGAACCGCTTGCCGTGGGTTGCGCGACTCATCAACCCTGGCCGCCACCGGGTCAGCAGTCGACCCGACAACACTGCCGCCAGTATCAAGACCGCAGCCGTACCCAGCCCAAAGGCGAACATCACCACAAAGGCCATGGTCATGTCCTGCCCAATGGATGCCAGCGCAATCGCCGCCCCCAACGTAGGCCCGACGCACGGCAGCCAGACCAACCCCAGCAACGCCCCGAGTCCAAACTGGCCCATTGCCGAGCCACCCCGGTAGTTATGGGTCTCGACACGGCTGGTCAGACGCGACAACTGCAGTGTGAGCCAGTCACCAAGCGGCTTGACGACTAATGTCAGCCCCAAAAACACCAGCAATACCGCCGCCACATAGCGGAAGATCACAGGGTCGATACCCAAATTAAGTAAAACAAAACTAATAATTGTGCCGGCCACTGCAAATGAAGTGCTCAGGCCCAAGGCGAGAAAAACCGCATCCAACTTGCTGGATTTGGCAGTGGACGACATCACCACCGGAACCAGCGGCCATACGCAAGGCGACAAAATACTCAGCACCCCTGCCACCATGGCCAGTGGGATAGAAACCAACTCAATACTCATCGCGCAGAAAACCCCTGCTCAATGGCGGCACCGATCACCGGCCCGCGAGTCTCCGCCACGCTGAACCACACCTGCTTATTGCCCTTGTACAACAACAGCGTCGATTGGCGAGGTGCACGAAACTGGGCCACCAGGTCCTTGCGCGTGTCGAAGTCAACGTCGAGTACGTGTAGGTTTTTGTCCGGGTTCTGTTCAATCCATTGGTTGATGATCTGTTTCTGCTTCTTGCAGGTTGGGCACCACGGGGCATTGACATCGACCAGCACCAACTCGCCACTGGCCTGGAGTTTGTCGAAGCGCTCCTGACTGTAGGGTTCACTGGCAAACACTTGGCCAACCATGGCAAACATAACAATCAAGGCCGAGAAAATCTTTTTCATAGGGAGGGGCTCTATTAAATAGCGGAAACAGACCTGCCGTTCGGACAACGCACCGGGCGCGTCCTATATGACAAATAAAAAGTTATTGATTACATGAGCGATATGAATAGTGCGATGACTGGACATACCGAAAAATCAGTTACATCCATTACCCATTACACTGTATTCAAGAACATGCTTTTTTTGCCTGGAGTCCTCATACACCATCCGTACGGGGGTGATCTCACAACGCTCCGACACAGAAGAGATACTAATGACACGCTGTATATCCCCAACGAACCATGAGCCTGGCCGCTCTATAGGCAAAGTCTCTCCATCAACGACCATAGAGTCACCCACGGCCCCCGTGGGTAACTCTCCTGCAACGGCAAAGCCGCTTACCATCAAAAAGCCCGTCAAAAAAAGATATTTCATTTCAGCTATCCAAGAGACTCATCATTTCGTACAGCCCCAAGCTAATGTTCTCTTGGTTCTGTCACCCAGGACGAAATGATGTTTAACCACGATTAGCTGAACATTAATTAATTAAACGATTTACCTGAAGTTCTAAAACACCTTCCTTGCTCACCGCCCGACCGCTTACCCGAGCACAAGACTGTCGAGAAAGTCAGCCACCCTGGTATTGAACACCGCCCCCTGGTCGTCGTGCACATAATGACTAGCGTCCGCGACTTCCACCGTCTGCACATGGGGGTTGCTGGCACTCATCGCCTGCAGCGTCGCAGGTGGCAGGAAGTCCGAGCGGCCGCCGCGAATGAACAGGGTCGGGCAATCCAGCGCGCGCACCGCCGGCCACAGGTCCGTCGGTTCGATACTCAACCGTGCCTCGGCAATCCCCTGCTGGTCATGGCGCCAGGTGATCGCGCCGTCGCGCTCTTGCATCGAATGCGCAAGCCTCGACGCCAGGCTCTGTTCCGACAACCCTGGGCGCGAAGCCCGCCAGAAGGCACGGGCCGCTTCCCAGCTCTCGAACTGCAACGGCGTCTGGCCCATCTCGCGACGGATGCGCGCGGCGCCATCGCCCTGGCTGGAGGAGCCGGGGCCGATGTCCTCGATCAGCAAGCCCAGCAAGCGTCCCGGATGTTGCCGTGCATATTCCAGGGCGTTGGCACCGCCCAATGAATGCCCCAGCAAGACAAAACGCTGCAAGCCCACATGGGCGAGCCAATCTTCCAGGTCCTCGACATACGATTGCGTGTGGTAACTGGCGGGCGCCGCCCAATCGCTCAACCCCCGGCCACGCTGGTCCAGAGCATAGATGCAGTAGCCCGGCCCCAAGGATTGCGCCAGCGACTCCCAGGTCTGTGCATAGGCCCGCAAGCCGTGCAACAGCACCAGGGGCACACCACTCGAAGCGCCCCAGCGTAAAAAATGCAGGCGCAAGCCCGAACGGTTGCGAAAGAAACAGCTCTCGGAAAGCATCGGTGTATTCCTTTAGAAACGATCGAAACGATAAGGGGTTGGATCAATGATCGGTGCCTGCCCACTGACCAGGTCCGCCGCAAGATGACCGGCCGCGGGCGACGTGCCGAAACCGTGCCCCGAGAAGCCGGTGGCCACGGTCAGCCCCGGGATCTGCGCTACCGGCCCGATGACCGGGTTGGAGTCGGGTGTCACGTCGATGGTGCCGGCCCAGGCCTGGGCGATCCGCGCCTGTGCAAAAACCGGCCAGGCGGCCGTCAGGTTGTTCAGCGCGTCACGGTTGAGCCGCGGGTTCGCGGCCGGGTCCTGCACCCTGACACGCTCGAACGGGCTGACACTGCCGGGCTGCCAACGCCGTGCAAGCGCCAGATCCTTGAAAAAAGGCTTGCCCAGCGACAGGTTCAGTACGCTGCGTTGCGCACGGAACTGCGGCATATAGGGCTTGGCCAGCAACAGGTGGTCGAGTGTCAGGCAGGCATCCAGTTTGCCGCGCTGGGTAATGATGAAGCCGCCATCCTTGTGCTTGCGAAACGAAAAGTCCGGGGCCCCGACGGCAATCTGCGTCGGCCCGGCCATGGGCTGGGTACGCAGCACCGAACAGGTCAAGGGCAAGGTCGGCAACGAGACCCCGAGGTTGCCCAGAAAACGCCGTGACCATATGCCCCCCGCCAGCAACACATGCTCGCAGCGGATCTCGCCTTGCTCGGTCACTACGCCACTGACCGCACCGGCGGCCATCTGCAGCGTCCGCACCGCGCAATGCTCGATAATCACCACGCCCATGGCCAGGGCCGCCTTGGCGATGGCGCTGCTGGCCAGCGTCGGTTCGGCACGCGCATCGGAGGGCGTAAAGATACCGCCGGCCCAGTCACCCACGCCGCCCGGCACCAGCGCGTCAATCTCACGCTTGCTGAGCAGCCGTGAATCCAGCGACAAATGCTCCACCGACTTGAGCCACCCCTCATGCATTGCCATCTGCGCCGGGGTACGCCCGACAAACATGATGCCCTCCTGGCGATACCCCACATCCGCCCCTACTCGCTCGGGCATCTTTGCCCACAAACGGTCGGCGGCCAGAGCCAGCGGAATATCGGCGGCGTGACGGCTGGTTTTGCGCACCCAGCCCAGGTTGCGTGAGGATTGCTCGGCGGCGATACGGCCCTTTTCCAGGACCACCACCGCAATGTTGCGTTCGGCCAGGGTCAGCGCAGCCGTCAGGCCGATGATCCCGCCGCCAATGATGACGACAGAGGTGGTAGTGGGCAGCACAGTGGACGTTGTCACGGGCGCTATAGTCGGTGCCATGGTCAAGACTCGGTAAACGAATAAGGGCGGCCACGCCTGCGCCTGGCCGCATGACGATGATTACGCCAGGCGAATGACTTCGACCTGCGCCTTCGACGCGTTGCGATACGCCGTGACTTCCAGCTCCACCTTGTAGACCGTCGAGCCCAGGGGCGGACAGGTGACGGTGCTGGCCGGGTCGACGCCGCGAAACTTCTCGCCGATCAGGGTCATCACCGCCGGCACGTCCCTGGGGTCCTGGATGAACACCCGCGAACACACCACATCCGCCAGGCTCGCATCGACTGCCGCCAGGGCCGCTTCGATATTGGCGAAGACCTGATGGGTCTGTTCAAGAATGTCTTCGGGAATCTGCTTGGTCTGCGGGTTGCGGCCCGCAGTGTTGGACACGTAGATCCAGTTGTCCACGACCACCAGGCGCGAATAGCTGGCCTGGTCTTCAAACGGCGAACCGGTCTTGAGCTTAATGATTTTTGTCATGTCGAATGCCTCGTCAGATGGGGTGAAGGGTTGGCTTAGCGCAGTACCGGGGTGTCCCACAAGTTCAAGGTCACGCCGATGCCTTGTTCAAGCGCCTTGCGATACACCACCGTGCCCCAGGCCACGTCTTCGACGGGCATGCCGCCCACCGACATGATGATGATCTCCTCATCGTTCCTGCGGCCTGGCGCGGCCCCGGCGATGATCTTGCCAATGTCCTCGACGTCGTCGAGGCACATCTTGCCTTCGGCAATCATGTCCATGAAACGCACGCCAATGACCGGCACGCAGTGATGCGCAGGCTTGGGCAACTCGTCAAACCAGGCCTGGTAGAGACCGGTGTTGTCCAACACCTTGCGCACGTCGCGCTGTTCCATGCCTGCGTCGAGGGAGCACGATGCCGGCATCGCGAGGAAGGCGCCGGGCTTGACCCACTCGCGCCGCACAATTGGGTAGATCGAGGGGTCGCCCACCTCGCCGGAGCTACAATAAGTAACAAGGTCCGAGTCGCGAACCACCGCTTCAAGGGTGTCGACGACCTGGAGCGTGGTGATCTGCGGATAAGTGTCTTTGACCCACGCCATAAAGTTGTCGAGGCTCTTCTGGCCACGGCCCTTGATCTTCAACGTATCAATATGCGGGCATACCGCGATGAAGGCCGCCAGCGTGGTCTTGCCCATCACCCCCGGGCCGAGCAGGCCGACGACTTTCGAGTCCTTGCGGGCCAGGTGACGCGCGCCCACCCCGGGAATCGCACCGGTGCGGTACGCTGACAGCAGGTTGGCCGACATATGGGCCAGCGGTGCGCCGGTGTCGGGGTCATTCAGGGTGAACATCAAGATGGAGCGCGGCAGGCCTTTTTCGCGGTTGGCGATATTGGAGCCGTACCACTTCACCCCGGCGGTGCAAAAGCTGCCGCCCAGATAGGCCGGCATGGCCATCATGCGCCGGTCGGCCGTGGGTTTGGGCATGTTTGGAAACGGCGAGTCCTGCGGAAAAACAACCATCGCGCCATGGGAGTCATTGTTCGGGCCGGCCATGCGGTAGTCACCGGCATACAGCAGGCCGAACATTTCTTCCATGGTATTCACGCAGGCCAGCATGTCGGTCACCCCCGCACGGATCATGTCCTGCTCGGAGAGGTAGATGAAGTCGATTTTTGTATTTATAGGCATAGTTATTCTCGGGTTGAAGGTGAGATCGCTGCGGTAGGCGCAACTCCACACTGTCGACGTCGAGTATCTGGCGGCAGTATCCGGCGGTATTGTAAATTTCGGACATGCCCACGGGCCGGCAGCGTGTCAGTTGGCGCGATTAATGCCTTGGATTTCCCGTACCGCTGCCGTCCCAAGGGGCAACCATGATCCAACAGAGCGTGCCGACTCCCCGGCCTCACACGGTGAACGAACAGCCCTGGTTCGTACTCAACTCTTCACGCTATTGGGTGATGCCCTGCGCGCACCCGGCGATCTCGCATTTCTATGCCTTCGATGTGGCCCACTCGAGCAATCTGCTGGCCGTGCCGGACGGCTGCGTGGACATTGTGTTCGACTGCGACGCCACCCGCCCCAGCGCCCGGATCTGTGGCACCCCGCTGACCGCCCAGGCCGTCCAGTTGCACCAGCACCATCACTACTTTGGCGTGCGTTTTTCACCGGGAATCATTCCCGGCTTTATCAATGTGCTGGCCGAAGAGTTAACCGAGCGGGAATTCGACCTGCTGGAAGTCTCGGGGTTTGCCCAACGGATCTTTGAAAGCATCGTGCAGGCCCCCCTGCTGGGCGATCAAATGCGCCTGTTCAACGACTATCTGGCCCCTCGCCTGATGGGCAAGACGTCCAGGCTCACGGCCATGATCATCCAGCAGACGCTGCGCCATCGCGGCGATGTGCGGATCCAGCAACTCGAAGACCTCAGCGGCTACACCAGTCGCACGGTGCACCGTCAGTTCAGCCAGGACACCGGCATGTCCCCCAAGACTTTTTGCCGGATCATCCGCTGCCAGGCAGCCCTGGATACCCTCAATACCCAACACGATGTTTCGTTTTCGCAGTTGGCGCTCGACCTGGGGTTTTCCGACCAATCGCACTTCCTGCGCGACTTCAAGAAGCTGGTCAGCACCACGCCCTGCGACTACCAGCGCAAAATGCTGCAGAACGCCTACACCGACCGGATCAGCTACGCCTGAGCGGGCCGTACGCCAACCCCCCATCGCTATCGTTTCGTTCGTCAGGCACAGTGCGCTTCGTCGCAGGTCTCGAGCGCGGTTCAGCCCATCGCCCGACGGGTCTCGGACGGCGACTCGCCAAACAGCTCGCGGTAATGCGCGGCAAAGTGGCTCAGATGGAAAAAGCCCAGGGCCACCGCGATCTCACCGACGTTATGGGCATAGGCAGGCGTGGCGATCAAGCGTCGGCGCACCGCATTCAGACGCAAGTTGCGCAGGTACTCGACCGGGCGCATGCCGGTCACCGCCTGAAAGCTGTTCTGCAGGGTCCGCCGGCTCACCCGCAGGTGTTCGCACAGGTCGAGAATACTCAGTGGACTGTCGCCACTGGCATCGATCAACTCCTGGCAGCGCTTGACCAGGTAAGCACTCACGGCGAAGTTGCCGCGACGGCAGCGCACCTCGTCGGTGGCATTGCTGAACAGGTCGAGGAAGGTGTTGAGCAGTTCGTCCTCCAGCATTCTTTCGGCGGTGCTGCTGATGGCGTCCGTTTGTTCCAAAAGGTGACGAAACAGTGGGTAAATACGCTGGCGTATCCGCAGCAGTAACGCGTCATCCGCGCATAGCTGCGAGCGGGTGGTCAGGCGCTTGAGCTGATCACGGGACAACTCGAAGGCGGCCAGTTTGGCGAAGCGTACTGTATCGACATTGAGCGCGAAGAAGTGCGTGCCTTCAGGCGCATGCAATACAAACTCCTCGCCATCGCGTAACAGCACTACGTTATGCGTGCCCACCTGTTGCCCTTGCGCCACCGGTGCACTGCCCAACGACATGGCCGCGCACAGGCGTCCCGTCGGTGCATAACCGCGCTGTACCACGCGTTTGTCCAGGACCTCCTGGAAGATCTGGAAGCGGTCGGCAGACAACTGCAGCAGTTCACTGGTCAGGCAGCCACGGCCCAGTTGGTCATACACTTGCCGCCAGCCCTGGATGGAGCCGGCATGGAGTTGAGGGTCATTGAAGGTTCGGACTTCAGCCAGCATGATCGTCGTTCCTCGTTGGCCCCGTTGTGGTTATCGGCCTGAAAGGGGCTTAAGTCATCCATGACGACCGCTGTGGTTTACACAGGGAGGGTGTCCGCGCTGAAAACCAAAGCCAGTTCCGTGCCAAACATATGCAGGCGGTACGTGGTGGGCTGGATACTCATCGGGGCCAGCAGCGCCCCGCACAGCACCACCTGCCCGGCCTCCACCCGTTGGCCGTCCGCCAACAGACGGCGGATCAGCCAGCACAGATTGGCCAGCGGCGGGTCCTCACGATCCTGGGTCTGGCCATCGCCGCAGGGCGCGCCCGCGCATTCCAGGCGGTAGCCCACATTGGCGTGTTGCCGCGGATCGAACGCCATCCGCGGCCCGAGGCAGTAAAGCCCCGCCGCCGCGTTATCGGCCAGAAAGGCCCCCACGCCGAACGCCCACCCCTGCCAACGGCAGTCGGCAATCTCGAACGCCGGAGCCACTTGTGCAATGGCCGCCAGGATCTCCTCGTCGCGGTAGTCTCCCGGCGCCAGGCTGCGCCCCAGGATGATCGCCACTTCGATCTCCAGCTTGGGCTGGATCAACCGTGAGAGCGCCACCACCGTGTTCGGTTCGACACTCATCCGATTGGTCAGGCCGCCATACACCGGCTCGTCAATGCCCATGCGCTGTTGCGCGGCGCGGCCGGCGAAGGCGATTTTCCAACCGCTCAGTTGTTCGCCTGCCCCCATGCGCCTGTCCAGCGCCTGGCGTTGCAACGCGTACCCTGAAAGCAGGTCCAGCGCCTCGGGTGGCAGCGGCGCAATGGCTTGTGCCGTGCGCGTGGCCTGGTGCAACCGGTTCAAGAACCCGTTATCGCCGCTCATGACAGTTGTTCCGCCAATTTGCGCAACACACCTTCAAGCCGCTCAGGTGTGGTAATGGCCGCGATAAACCGGTCCGGGCGCACCACGACGATGCAGTCGCGGACCTTGGAGAACCATTCGCCCAGGCGATTATCCACGTCCTCCACGCTGATCGCGTCCATGGCCATCAAGGGCTGGTGACGAGCAGTGCCACTGCGCGAACGATTGACCTGAATGAAGCGCGTGTCCCAGCGCCCCCAAAAACTCGTGGTTTCTTCGCTGAGGGCCTCGCGGGGATTGACCCGATACCCCAGCACCGCATAGGAATGGCCCAGCACCTCATCAAGACGCCGACGCTGGCCCTCGCTGTCTTCGATATAGGGCTGCACAAACAATTGGCCGACCAGGTCGTCCTCACGCAGTTCGGCACGCTCGTGATAGACCAGGCCCTTGGTGATGGTGGCCTTGGGCTTGAACTTGAACTCCAGCAGGTGCGAACGCAGGTTATCGACGCTGTTCACCGCCTGGAACAGCCAGTCACGCACACCGGCCATCAACGGGTTGGTCAGCCCCAGTACGGCGCCCATGTTGTCGGCCAGGGCCACCAGTTCGGTGGCGTGCCCGCGGCGTTCCTGGTCGTAGCTGGCAAGGATCGCGTGTGAGGCGCGGCCCTGGAGGATAGCCGCCAGCTTCCAGGCCACGTTGGCCACATCGCGCAACCCGGAATTGAGGCCCTGCCCGGCCCAGGGTGGCGAAATATGCGCGGCATCGCCGACCAACGCCACCCGCCCTTGAACAAATCGCGCCGCGACCCGGGAATGGTGGGTATAGGCGCGGATACGGATGATATTCAACGCGTCGACCGCGTCGCCGATATGCCCACGGATCAGGTCGCGGATGGTGCTCTCGTCACACATCTTCGCCTCATCCTCGCCCTCCATCAGCATGAACTCCCAACGGCGCTGCTGGTAGGGCAGGTAAATGCACACGAAGGGCCGTTGCGGGTCGGCATGCAGTGCGGTGTAGGGGGCATCCAGGGTGTCATTGGCGGTGTCGATCACCACCCATTTGCGTGGATGGGTCAGCCCCAGCAACTCGATGCCGAGTTTTTTGCGCACCGTAGAACGCCCGCCATCGGCGCCGATGACATAGTCGGCGCGCAGTTGGTAGACCTCGCCCCGAGCATCGCGCACCTGCAAGGTCACGCCCTGCCCGTCCTGTTCCAGGTCAAGCATTTCATGGCCCTGGCGCAAAGTGACGCTGGTGCGCTGGCCCAGGGTTTGGCGCAGTGTGCCTTCAAGCAATTGCTGCATGAAAATATTGCGCATTGGCCAGCCGTAATGGGCGGTACTGGGCTTGACCTCGGCGAAACACACACCACGGGCGTTGTAATAGCGCAGCGGCACATCGCAGATCATGTCGCGCGCGGCCAGTTCGGCGATGCCGATGCCCTGCAATACACGCAGGGCTTCATCGTCCATGCCTACCGCACGCGGGTACGGCAGGATGCCGTCGGCAAGCTCAAGGACGATGCAGTCGATTCCGTACATCCCCATATAGTGCGCGGCCGTGATCCCGTTGGGGCCGCCGCCGACAATGACAACCTGGGTTTTCTCCTGCTTCATCGCTATTCACCGCTTTCTTGTTGTGGTTTTAATCCGGCGTCGCCAAAGCTGCACGCCCGCAATCAGTACAGCCCATCAACCCCTTTGACATCTTCGGCCTGCAGGCCGCCGAGCCTGGCATGCAAGCGCCCACGGGTGGCAAAGGCCCAGATCACGATCACTTCATCCGGCGCGGGGCCGTCACCGAACATCAGCGACATACTGTCGTAGTGCGAGCGCACATACAGGGCATCCTTGTGGGCCAGCGGCACATCAATGGTGGAGCCGGGGCCGCCGCGCTTGCCGGTGGAGGGCACCCAGGACTTGCCGCCGCCCAGCGCCAGGCGCACCGGGTCAGCAGCCGGGTTGGTCAGGAAGGCATTGCCATGTTCGTACTCGCCCTGGCTGCCCACCACGCACGCTTTGCCGTAGCTGACAATCTCCCGGGAGCCGGCCAACGCCTGGATACGACGTCCAAACTCATGCCCCAGCTGTGGCGAGGGTTGGACCAACTCGGCCAACGACTCGCTGTAGCGACCGGCATAGGGGTTGGCGATCACGGCGGCAACGGCATATTTGAACAGCGGCTCGCCATCGGCCAATTGGCCGGTTTCGTTGGCCAGGGTTTCTTCGACAAAGCTGTACCATTTGCGGATGTGATAAGTAGCAAAGTTAGCGGTTTTCATAGGGTTTGCCTCAAAGTGGGTCCAGTTTGAAATGACGACTCGGCGCACCGGCGGCCTTGAACCGGGCCTTGCCGCGTGCATCGTCGTGTTCGGTCTCAAGGAAAAATTCCATGCGGTTGCCGTCGGGATCGTTGAAGTACACGCCATGGCCGATCTCGTGGTCGGTGATCTTCACCACTTCGACCCCCTTGCCCAGCAACATGCCGTAGAGCTGACGCAAGGTGGTCATGTCCCCGGCGATCTCCAGGCCGTAGTGTTGCAGCCCCAGCCCGCCCTGGTGGGCGCCGGGCTCGGCACGGATCAAGGCGATGTCGTGATGCTTGCCGCCAAACGCCATCATGACCCAGCTCTCGCCACGGGCACTTTCGTGCATGCCCAGGATGTCGGCGTACCAGCGCGCCGACACGTCAGGATCACTGACCCAGAGCGATAAATGAGTACGCAGGATCTCGACCTTCATGGCGCTCTACCTCAATGCTTTTTCACGATGGATTGATGCCCGGCCTTGATCTGCGCCACGGCAGGTGTCCAGAGCACATCGGCGATCTCGCTGAATTCGCGCCAGTGCTTCTGCCAGCCATCACCGCCATTGTCACTGGTGAACAAGTGCCCATACTTGGTGCCCGCCACGATCTGCTGCGGGTTGGCCGGGTTGAACGCAATCGCCCAGACACAGGAGTTAGGCTGCTGCGGCAAGGGCAGCACCTCCCAACTGAGCGCGGCATCGCGGGAGACCAGGATCTTGCTGGTGGTGCCGGGAGTACCGTCGGAAATACTCAGGTACAGCAGGTTCTGCGTGCCCAACGGCGCGTTCATCGCACGTATGTAGTACAGGCCAAAGGCTTCCCGGCCGATGATGCCGGTCCAGGTCAGCCCTTCATCCAGGCTGCGGTAGACCGCATTGACGCACACCACCACAATGACTTTCTCGCCGTGATTGGGCAGGACCAGGATGTTGTGGATGTCCGAGTTGTAGTCCCACAGCAGCCGGTCGTCGACTCGCGTCCAACTGTCACCACCGTCGCGGGAATGGAACAGCCCGCCCTCCTCCAGGCCGAACCACAGCTGGTTGCGGTCGGTCGGGTCATAGGCGAAGGCCAGCAGGCGCGGGCGGCTGACGCCGTCGCAGAACTCCGGGATGTCCACCGGGGCACGGTCCCAGTTCAGGCCACCGTCCAGGGTCCGCCAGAGCACGGCACGCGAAGGCGCACCGGTGCCGACAAACATCCGTTGCGCATCCTGCGGGTCGACCGCGACTTTCCACACGGTCTGCCCATTGAACGGCGCATCGACCCGCTGCCAATGCCCACCGGTATCGCGGCTGACGCACAAGCCCACGTCTGTGCCGGCATAGATCACCTCGGGGGTATCGGGATGCACCCCCAGGGATCGGGTGATTGCATCGAACTCCAGGTCCTGCCCCAGGCCCAGGCGGTGCCAGGTACGGCCATCGTCGGCACTGCGGATCACCGCTTGCCCCACGGTAGCCACCAAAAGGGTTCCGTTACTCATCACTGATGCTCCTCAGATATAGATGCCACGGGTCAAGCCGCCGTCGATGCCGATCGACTCCCCGGTCACCGCACCGGCCTTGGGCGACGCCAGAAAACCAATCAGCCAGCCCATTTCAATCGGCGCGAGGGTGCGGCGAATCGGCGTTGCGTCGATATACGCCTGCTCGACCTGCTCCGCGGTCTTGCCTTGCTTGATCCCTTCGCGCTCGTACAGCTCCTGGATATGCGGGGTGTCCACCACGCCGGGGTGAATCAGGTTGACCGTGATGCCCGAGGCGCCCAACTGGTCGGAAAGGGTCTTGGTCATATGGGCAATCGCCAGGTTGCGCATGCCCGAGAGGACTTTGCTGCTACGTCCGGTGAGGCCGCCGATGTTGATGATGCGACCGAAGCCGGCAGCCTTCATGTGCGGGGTCACGGCCTTGGCGCAACGGAAGTAGCCGATCACCTTGGTGTTGAGGTCCGACAGCAGCTCGTCGTCGCCGGCATGCTCGATGTCGTTGCGCACCACACCGGACGGCGCGGCGGCACCGTTGACCAGGATGTCGATACGACCAAAGTGCTTGTAGGCCGCCTCGACCATTTCCGACACCGCCGACATGTCATTGGTGTCACAGAACAGCGGCAGCACTTCGTTGCCGGTCTGTGCGCTGATCTCCTCGGCAGCCAGTTGCAGGAACGCCATGCGCCGCGCACAGATCACCACCTTGCAGCCTTCCTCGGAGAGAAAACGTGCCACTTCCTTGCCAATGCCCATGCCGCCACCGGTGACAATGGCCACGCGGCCTTTCAATTCCAGATCCATAGCAATTACCTCTTGTGATTATTCAGTTCAGGCCAGATCGACAAACACGCTTTTGGTCTCGGTGTAGGCATCGATCACGTTTTTCCCCATTTCCCGGCCCCAGCCGGACTGCTTGTAGCCGCCGAAGGGCGAGGCCGCATCGACCACATTCCAGCAGTTGATCCACACCGAGCCGGCCTTGAGCTGCGCCGCCACGCGGTGCGCCGAGCGTAGGTCGCGGGTCCACAGGCCCGCCGCCAGGCCATACGGCGAATCGTTGGCGCGCAGTACCAGGTCGTCGATTTCGGTCCAGCTCATGACGGTCAGTACCGGCCCGAAGATCTCTTCGCGGGCGACACAGGCACGTTCGGCGCGATCAAGAAATACGCTAGGCGCCATGAAGTGGCCGCGCTCCAGATGGGCCGGCCGGGCGCCGCCGCAGATCAGTTCGGCACCCTCCTCCTGGCCCCGTTGCAGGTAGCCCTTGACCGTGCTCAGTTGGCGCTCCGACACCAGCGGGCCCATGCTGCTGGCCGGGTCCAGGCCGTTGCCGAGCACGTGGGCGGCGGCATGCCGTTCAAGCTCTTCCAGCACCTGGTCCAGCACGCTGGCATGCACATACAGGCGCGAGGCGGCCGTGCACACCTGGCCCTGGTTGTAGAAGATGCCATCGGCGGCACCTTTGGCAGCGCGCACAATATCGGCGTCCGGCAAGATGATATTCGGCGACTTGCCGCCCAGCTCCAGCGAAACCTTTTTCATGTTGCTGGTGGCGGCTTGCGCGATCAGCCGGCCGACCTGGGTCGAGCCGGTAAAGGCAATCTTGTCGACATCGGGATGCTGGGCCAGCGGTGCGCCCGTTTCAGCGCCAAGGCCGGTGACCAGGTTGACGACCCCGGCCGGAAACCCGGCGGCCTCGATCAACTGCACCAGGCGGATCGCCACGAGTGGCGTTTGCTCGGCGGGCTTGAGCACCGCCACACAACCGGTGGCCAGTGCCGGGCCGAGCTTCCAGACGCACATGTTCAACGGGAAATTCCACGGCACGATCAGCGCGCAGACCCCCACCGGTTCACGCAAGGTGTAGTTGAGCATGGGCGCACCGCTGGCCGGCGACACCGGCAGCGTGCTGCCTTCGATCTTGGTCGGCCAGCCGGCGAAGTAGCGCAGGATGGTCGCCGCACTGGCCGCTTCACCGCGCGCGGCGGCGATGGGCTTGCCGTTCTCCAGGGTGATCAGTTGCGCCAGCTCTTCGCGGTGCTGGTCCAGCAGATCGGCCAGGCGCAACAGCAGCAGGCCGCGCTGGGCCGGCGACTGCAGTGCCCAGGCGCCATTGAACGCCGAGCGCGCGGCAGCGACCGCCGCCTCCACATCACGCGCATCGCCCTGGGCGACTTCGCCCAGGGTTTCTTCGGTCGCCGGGTTTTCCACGGCAAACCGCCGGCCAGCGGCGGCGTCCTGCCAACTGCCGCCGATAAACAAGCGGCCCGGCCGGGACAGAAAGGCCTGGACGGCCGGCAGCACTTCAAACGGTTTCATCATCGACTCCTTCACAGCGCCATTTCGATCAGGCAAGGACCGCCATCGGCTTTGGCAGTGGCCAGCGCCCGTTGCAGTTCGGCATTGGTTTGCACCGTGCAGGCCGGCACGCCGTAGCCTTTGGCCAGGGCCTTCCAGTCAATGCGCGGGCTGTCGAGCACCGTCAAGCGCAGGGCTTGCGGTTCCATGACGCTCATGCCGAAACGCCGCAACTCATTCTGCAAAATGGCGTAGCGATGGTTGGCGGCAATCAGGATCACCACCGGCAACTGCTCGCGGGCGATGCTCCACAGGGTTTGAATGGTGTACTGGGCGCTGCCGTCGGATTGCAGGCAGAACACCCGATTGCCGGGTTCCGCCAGGGCGGCGCCGAACCCCACTGGAATCCCCTGGCCAATCGCACCACCGGTATTGGTCATTACCCGATGCCGGGCGGCGCGGGCGGAGGCGGTGAAGAAGGGATAACCGCAGGTCCCGCCCTCGACCGAGACAATACTGTCGTGGGGCAGCGACGCGGCCAACACTTGCCCAATGGACTGCGGCGTCAGCTCGGCATGCCCGGGCGGCAGTTCGATGCCCTGGGGCGTCGGCACGTAGGCCGGTGCATCCAGGACCTCGGCCAGCGCCGTCAGCGCCCCGGCCACGTCGTCACCGACATCGGCCAGCGCCAGCAGGCGCTCGCGCTCGGCCAGGCGCGACGGTATGCCTTCGTAGCCAAAATAGCTGATGGGCTCCGGCACCCCGGCGCAGACGACCAGGTCGTACTGCTGAAGAATTTCAATGGCCACTTCCGGGAAGTACGGCAAGCGGTCCAGGTCCGGCAAACCGCCGCCACGGTAACTGAGCCGGGGAAAGGTCTCGGCAAACAAGCGCACGCCCGGCAACTGGGCCAGGCGCCCCGCCGCTTCCAGGCCGGCGACCGACAAACCCTCATCGCCGACGATAAACACCAGGCGCTTGCCATCACGCAGGGCCTGCGCCACGGTCTCGACCCGATCACCGGCAAACCGGCGCACGGGTGCGCGCAGCGGTGCAAACACGCCGTGGTCCGGCACCGCGTGGCCTTGCAGGTCCATGGGCAGGATCAAGCTGGCAATTTGCCCTTTGGCTTGCCAGGCCGCGCGCACCGCTTCCTGCAAGTCCTCACCGATCCCCGCAGCCGTACGCGAGGTGCGCACCCAGCCGGAGACCGTCCCGGCCAAGGCCTGGATATCACTGGCCAATGGCGGGTCGTAGTTGACATGCCATGACGCGTGATCGCCGATCACATTGACGATGGGGGTATTGGCCCGACGGGCGTTGTGCAGGTTGGCGATGCCATTGGCAAACCCCGGGCCCAGGTGGGTGAGGGTCATCGCTGGCTTGCCGGCAATCCGGCCATAGCCGTCCGCCGCGCCCGTACAGACCCCTTCAAACAGTGACAACACCGGCTTGAGAGCAGGTGCGCTGGCCATCGCAGCCACCAGCGGAATCTCGGTGGTCCCGGGGTTGGCGAAGCAGTACTCGATACCGCTTGCCGCTGCCGCATTCACTATCAGTTGCGCACCATTCATTTTCAGCCCTCTTGCTTGAGCATTTGCAGTGATGAGATTTATCACACACAAAAACCAAACCAACAAGCATTTATTTATTTTTTTCTCATTTTATGAGATTTATGCGAATTTAAAGGACGTCAATACCCGTCAGAGATTGCGTTTTTCTCTCACTGCGGTAGTGTTGCCCTCGTGCGAATTGCCTGATCCATTAAGGTAGGCGGCAAGCGCCCTTCCCCTTCTCCTAGGAACGAAATGAGCAGCCTGAGCAAATTGCTGAGTGTCCTGGACCTGTTCGGTCCACAAACGCTGAAGATCGACCCCGACACCATCGCCGAGCGCATGGGGCTGTCACGGGCGACCGTGTACCGCTACGTCAAGGATTTGTGTGACGCCGGCCTGCTGACCCGCGTGGACGCCGGCAGTTACGGCCTGGGCCCGCGTGTGATCGAACTGGACTGGATGATGCGTCAGTACGATCCGATCCTTCTCGCCGGCCGCGAACTGATGCACGAGCTGTCCGCGCAAACGGGCCTGGCCGTGTTTGCCAGCGTGTTTTACGACGGGCGCATCATCAACACCTACATCGCCGAACCTACCGACACCTATCACTTTGCGTTCGGGCGCGGGCAACCGTTGCCGTTCTTTCGCGGCGCACAATCGAAGGTCTTGATCGCCTTTCAGAAAGGCCGCCGCCTGCAACGCCTGTTCGACGAGCACATGGCCAACGACCCCAACAGCCCGTATGACTGGGCAAGTTTCTCCAAGGCGGCGAAAAAGATCCGCAAGGACGGTTACTGCCTGACCCACGACGAACTCAACCTGGGCCTGACCGGTATCGCCGCGCCTATCCTCCAGGCAGACCTCGACGAAGTCGTCGGCAGCCTGTCGGCCGTTGGCAGCAGCCAAAGCTTCAAGCTGCTGCGCCAGGACACCGTGGTCGAAATGGTGATGGATACCACCCGGCGCATTGCCGAAAACATGCGCAACCCACCGAGCGGCATCACGCCCTGACCCGCCGGGCTCAGAACGGCATGATCAGGGTCAATTGGCTGTAGAGGTTGGTGCCATTGCCACCGACCTGGTTGCCACCGCTGGTCGAGTCTTGCTTGGGCTGGTACACCCCCACCAGCGGGGTGGCGATCAAGTGCGGGTTGACCGCCCACTCAAGGTACATATCCAGCTCGCAGGCATCGAGGTTCAACGCATTGCGTTTACGCAACGTGTCGTAATCGAAGTACAGCACCCCCAGGGTCAGGTTTTCCAGCGGGCTGGCCTTCAGCCCGACGTGCTGGATGCGCGTATTGGTGTTGAACGGCCCGGCGAAGTTGCCGGCCACTTCGCCCTGGAACCAGGTGCCGTAGCCCATGCTGAAGCCGGTGAACAGTGCGTCCCACTGCTGGGAATAGCGGGTGTAGCGATAGCTCACCTTGGGCCTCCAGGTCGTATCGGCGAAGGTATAGCCCGCTTCGCCGTACCAGGCTTTTTCCGGCCCCGCGTCCTTGTCCTGCCAGGCGTATTCAAATGCCAGGCTGACGTTCTGGATACCCCCATCGCCTTCGCCGCGTACGCTGTAGACGTTCATGCCCTTGCGCTGGCGTTGAAAGTCGCTGGCCCATTGCTCGTTGACATCGATGCCATGCACCCAGGTCAACCCGAGGGTCCCCGCTCGGGCGGTGTAATCCAGGGTGCCGGCGGCCAGTTCGGTTTCGGCCTGGACGCGATTGTCGGACTTGAGCCACATCAGGCTGCCGTGCAGGCCGTCCTGCCCGCCCAGGCGCAACACCGCGGTTCGATCGAACGCATGCCGCGCCGCCAAGTAATAGGCGCCACCACGGTTCAAACGGCCATCGGCCGGGCCCTTGCCCAGGTTCAGTCCGTCATCGTTGATCAGGAACCCTCGGCCGAGCTTGACCACTTGGCGCCCGCCAGACATATCAATGCCGTCCTTGCCCAATGCCGGAAACAGGTCGCCGGAGCGCCATCCCAGGTAGGCATCCTCGATCTTTGTGGTGCGCTCGCTGCCCAGGGCATTGCCGCTCGGATCACCGTCTCCCCAGGTGGCACTACTGAGCAGGGCAAATGCGCCATACGCGGTGCCGTTGCCCCCCAGTGCCTGGTCGCCGCTCAAGCCATATTTGATAAAGCCTTCGCGCCAGGTAGAGCCGCCTGACGTGCCGTCATAATTCTTGCGGCTGTTGAAGTGGCCGAACACCGCAGTCATGTCGGCGTTGAGATGACGGCTTGCATCGCTGTACAGCTCATAACCCTGTACCTGATGGCAGAGACCTATGGCCAGCGTGCAACCCAATAGCAGATGACGTGATGAATAACCCATGGCTCAAGCTCCTTGTGCGTTGTCACGCTTGCGGACGAACAGCAGTTGCTGGCCAGTGAACTCCAGCAGCCCCTCAAGGCCGAACTCGACGCCAAACCCGGACATTTTGCTGCCACCAAACGGTGTGTTCGGCTGGATCTGTGCATGGCAATTGACCCAGGCCACGCCGCTCTCCAGGCGGCCGGCCAGGGCCTGGGCCTGCTCGACATCCGCCCCCCAGACCGATCCGCCCAACCCCATGTCACCGGCATTGGCGCGCCGCAGCACATCCTCCACCTCTTGGTAAGCGATCAAGGGCAACACCGGGCCGAACTGCTCCTCGTCGACCAGGCGCTGCCCATCGGTAATGTCCGCGACCAGCGTGGGCGGATAGAAAAAGCCGGGGCGGTCCAGACGCGCACCGCCGCACAGCACCCGCGCACCGTTGGCCCGTGCATCGGCGACCAAGGCTTCCACCAGTTCCAGTTGCTCAAGGTTCTGCACTGGCCCGAAGGTGACACCGGCTTCAAGACCATCACCGACCACCTGACGCGCCGCAATCTGCGTCAGCGCCTCGGCGAAAGCCTGGTACTGCGACTCATGGATGTACAGGCGCTTGAGGGCCGCACAGGTCTGGCCCATGTTCAGGAAGGCCGCCTGGAAAATCTCCTCGGCCACCGCCTCCACCGGCGTCCCCGGCAAGACGATTGCGGCGTCGTTGCCCCCTAGTTCCAGGGTCAGGCGCTTGAGATTGCTGGCGGCGCCGCGCATCACGCTTTGCCCGGTGGCGGTGGAGCCCGTGAAGACAATCTTCTGGATCCCGGGGTGCGCCGTGATCGCGCTGCCAAAGCCCTGCTCGCCCGTCACGCAATTGATCACGCCACGCGGCACATGGCGGGCAATGATGTCCACCAGGCCCAAGGTACTCAATGGCGTCAGGCTCGACGGCTTGCTGATCACACAATTACCGGCACGCAACGCCGGCATGATGTGCCACACAGCGATCATGAACGGCCAGTTCCATGGCGTGATCGACGCCACCACCCCCAAGGGCTTGCGGTGCAGTTCGATCCGTTGGCTGGGGGTGTCCTCCACCTGCTCCACCACAATCTCCTGCGCCGCAGCGTAACGGGTCCAGGCGGCCGCCCCCATGACCTCGGAAAACGCCAGCGCCAGTGGTTTGCCTTGCTCACACACAATCAAGCGAGCCAATGCCTCGGCCTGCCGTTCGATATCGGCCGCAATTGCCAGCAACCGCTCACTACGCTCGCAGTGGCTGCTGTGCCGCCAGCTTTTAAAGGCGACCCGCGCGGCGTCCACCGCCTGGTCGAGTTGCGCCAGGGAGCCGGCCGGGCATTGAGCGAATGCCGCGCCGGTGGCTGGATTGATCACGTCAAACTGGCCCTGTTCACCGGCCACCTGAGTGCCGTTGATAAGCATCTTGTAATGGTCCATTAAAATCTTCCTTTCACGCGCTGACCAGCCATGCCGGGCAACGACAGGCTGCAATTGTCGAGTGGGTCGAGCAGTAACGCCGGCGGCGTTAGAGCGTGTGGCTGCCCAAGGCGAGAAACCGTTGCGGCGAGATTTTGCGCAGCCGCGCGGCGAGCACGATGCCGATGATCAGGGCCACGGGAATAATCGCGCAGAGGCTATAGGACAGCAGTTGACTGGCACCGGTGAGGACATCGAAATGCACCACCGCCAGCACCAGTACCAGCACCAGCGCCAGGCAGGAGAAACCTGGCAGGAGACGTCCACGCCAAAGCCCGACGCTCAGCTCGGGATGACGATGGAAGTAGACGCATACCGCCACCGAGGTCAGCGCCATCAACAGGATGACGCAGAGGGTGGCCAGGTTGGACAGCCAGGCAAACAGTTGCAGGATCGGGTCCGCATCCATCGCAGCGAACACCAGGACCACCACCGCCGCAATCAGACTCTGCAACGCCGAGCCCATATGCGGGCTCTGGTGCACGCGATGGGTGGTCCCCAACAGGCTGTGCAACAAGCCGTCGCGGCCAATGGCATAGAAATAACGCGCCGCCGCGTTATGAAAGGCCAGCAGCCCGGCATAGATACTGACCATGAACAGCACCCGGATGATCTGCGTCAGGTGCGGGCCGACAAAGTGGTCAGACATGCCGTAGATAAAGGTGGTCGGGTCCTGCAAGGCCTGGAGCATCGGCACGATCTTGTCCGCGCCCACCCCCACCACCATCGACCACACCGACAGCGCGTAGAACCCGCCGATCAACAACACCGAGCAGTAGGTGGCAATCGGGATGGTACGTTGCGGGTTCCTTGCCTCTTCGCCGTAGATGGTCGTGGCCTCGAAGCCGATAAAAGCTGCAAAACAGAACAGCAAACCAATGGACGGCGTGCCGCTGAACACATGACTGCGGTCGAATGCATCAAGGTTGATGCCACTGTCGCCGCCGGACTTGAGAATCGCGAAGTCCAGGACCAGGATCGCCAGATACTCGGCAATCACCACCACCGACAGCACCCGCGCCGACAGGTCAATCTTGCGGTAGCCCAGGATCGCAATGCTTGCCATCGCCATCAGCGAGTAGGACCACCAGGGCAGCACCAGGCCGACCACGCTTTCCAGGGTGCCACTGACCACCCCGCCGAACATGCCATACAGGCCGACCTGCAGGATGTTATAGGCAAACATCGCCAGCACCCCGGCGGCGCCGCCGGCCAGGCCGCCCAGGCCACGGGAAGTGAAGGCATAAAACCCGCCGGCATGGGTCAGGTGGCGGGACATGGTGGTGTACCCCACCGAGAACGCCAGCAGCACTAGCAAGGCCAGGAGCAGCAAGGCCGGCGTACCGGCGCCATTGCCCAGCATGATGCCAATCGGGAAGCCGCCGGCGATCACGCTGAGCGGACTCGCCGCCGAGATCACGAAGAAGATGATGAAGCCCACGCCCAGGGCGCCACGCTTGAGCTCCGTGGAGCAGTTGACCGGGATAGATACACTCATTTTTTTGACCTTATTGTATGAGGCAGTCGCTTTAGGGGTGGCCCGATCAGACAACATCGGCACCGGTTGCACGCTGGATTTGATCCTATGCGCGCCTGCGAACCGCTCGCTATCCCAAATCGGTAGCATCCGCGACGCCGCCCCAAAACAGGTCGGGCTTGCACGTCCACTCCCCCAGCAGTTGCCGATTCGGGATAGCCGCCGAGCCTTTCATCCCCGCAACCTAGGCTAGCCCGCGCTCTGCCCGGGTGCCGACAACAAGAATAAAAAAGCCAAAGCCCTCAGCAGGAAGTCTCAGCCATGCCTCTAGCCCACCTCACCCTCCAATGGCGCATCACCTTGCTCAGTGGGCTCTGCCTGCTGGCGGTGGTTGCTGCACTGATCGGCGCCAGTGCGTACCAGAATCAAAGCAGTGCAAAACGGCTCAAAGAGCAGAGCAGCCAGTTGCTCGGGCAGGCCGCGGTAGAGCGCTTGCAGGCCCAGGCCGTCGCCCATGGCCAACAAGTGGAGCGCTTTTTCAACGAAACCGCGTTGTATGGCGAAGGGTTCGCACAACAGGTCCTGCAACTGCGCGAGCAAACGCTCAGTGGCCGCCTCACAGTCGCGCAATTACGCCAAACCCTGATCGGCGCCACCCGTGAAACCCTGGAAAAACGCGAGAAAGTACTCGGCCTGTACGTCATCCTGCTGCCGGATGCGCTGGCCGGCCCTGATGCCGTTTGGCGCGGCCAACGTGACCTGGCGGGCAATGAAACCGGGCGCTTTGCCTTGTATTGGTCGCAGAGCCAGCCGGGGCGGCTGGTACAGGAGGTGCTGAGCGAGGCACAGATCAACGCCAACACGGCGCCCCCCGGCAGCGAACCGGCGAACGCCTGGTACACCTGCCCTCAAGCGCAACGACGAACGTGCGTGGTAGAGCCCTACACCATCGAAGTGGAAGGCCGGAAAGTCCTGATGAGCAGTATTTCTATCCCCTTGATCAGCAACGGCAAGACCCTCGGCGTGGTGGGCATGGACATCAGCCTCGACACCTTGCAAAAGCTGGCCGCCAACCTCGGCCAGGACCTGTACCAGGGCAACAGCGAAGTGAGCATTGTGTCGTCCGCAGGCCAAGTGGCAGGCCGTAGCGGCGAAGTCTCGGCGACCGCTCTGGATATACGCCAGGCCGTGCAGACCGTGGCAGGCAATCCCCCCTGGCAACTGCAGATCAAGGTCCCGCAAGCCTTGGTGCAGGCTCCCGCCCGACAGATGCAAAGCGAGCTGGACGACAAAAGCCGTGAAGCCAACTGGCTCAACCTGGGCCTGGGCCTCCTGGCCAGCAGCCTGGGCATGTTGCTGATCTGGTTGGCCGCCTACGGCGTGACGCGCCCGCTGCTCAAGATGGCCGGGCTGCTTGACGCCATTGTCGAGGGCGATGGTGACCTCACCCAGCGCCTGCCTGCCGGAGGGCGCGACGAGTTGGGTCAATTGGCCACGGGGTTCAACCGTTTCCTGGACACGTTGCAGCCGATCATTCGTGACATTCAGGCTGTCTGCCACAACACCCGCAACAGTGCCGATACCTCGTCGGGCATTGCCCGGGACGTCAGCGCCGGCATGCAGAACCAGTACCGCGAAGTGGAACTGGCGGCGACCGCGCTGCACGAAATGAGCACCAGCGCCCAGGAAGTGGCGCGTCACTCCCACAGTGCCGCCAACGCCGCGACCGCCGCCGAAAACGCGAGCCGATCTGGCCAGGCGGTGTTCTCGACCGCCGAGCGCAGCATCGAAGCCCTGGATCAACGCCTGGAAACCACCCTCAAGCAAGTCCACGACCTGGCCGTTAGCAGCACCCAGATCGGCCAGGTCCTGGACGTGATCAGCAGCATTGCGCAGCAGACCAATCTGCTGGCGTTGAATGCCGCCATCGAAGCGGCCCGGGCCGGCGAACAGGGACGCGGTTTTGCAGTGGTGGCCGATGAGGTCAGGCACCTGGCCAGCAACACCCAAAGCTCGGTGGAACAGGTGCGTACGGTGATCGAGACCTTGCAGCAGTTGAGCCAGGCGGTGGTGCACAGTACCCAACTGAGCCGCGAGCAAGCCGGCGGCAGCGTGCTCCAGGTACAACAGACCCGGGTAGCCCTGGAGCACATTTCCCAGGCGGTGGATGTGATCGAGCAGATGAACCAGCAGATCGCCAGTGCCGCCCTGGAGCAAAGCACGGTGGTGGAAGATATCAGCCGCCGGGTCAGCGACATCCGCGGCATCAGCGAAACACTGACCCGCCGGATGAGCGACGCCTCAAAGGCCAGTGATTCACTGCATCAAATGGCCAATCATCAACAGCAACTGGTCGGCCATTTCCGGGTGTAAGGGGTAGGAAGCGAGGCTGTCGTTTCAACGCCGGGTTTAGAGCTTGTGGTAACCCAGGGCCAGAAAGCGCTGCGGCGCTGTCTTGCGCAGTCGCATGGCGAGGAACAGACCGCCCAGCAGGGCCATCGGGATAATGACGCAGAGGCCATATGACAAAGCCATGCTGGCCCCCGTCAACACATCGAAATGCACCACCGCAAGTACCAGCACCACCAACAGGGCAAGGCACGAGCAACCGGGGAAGATTTGCCCGCGCCAGGCCCCGACCTTGAGCTCGGGGTGGCGCCAAAAGAACACCAGCACAGCCGCCGAGGTGAGCGCCATCAGCAAAATCATGCACAGCGTGGCCAGGTTGGACAGCCAGGCAAACAGCTGCAGGATCGGGTCCGCCCCCATTGCGGCGAACACCAGCACCACCACCGCAGAGATCAGACTCTGCAACGCCGAGCCCATATGCGGGCTCTGGTGCACGCGGTGGGTGGTGCCCAACAGGCTGTGCAACAAGCCGTCGCGACCAATGGCATAGAAATAACGCGCCGCCGCGTTATGAAAGGCCAGCAGCCCGGCATAGATACTGACCATGAACAGCACCCGGATGATCTGCGTCAGGTGCGGGCCGACAAAGTGGTCAGACATGCCATAGATAAAGGTGGTCGGGTCCTGTAAGGCCTGGAGCATCGGCACGATCTTGTCCGCGCCCACCCCCACCACCATCGACCACACCGACAGCGCGTAGAACCCGCCGATCAGCAACACCGAGCAGTAGGTGGCAATCGGGATGGTACGTTGCGGGTTCCTTGCCTCTTCGCCGTAGATGGTCGTGGCCTCGAAGCCGATAAAAGCTGCAAAACAGAACAGCAAACCAATGGACGGCGTGCCGCTGAACACATGGTTGCGGTCGAATGCATCAAGGTTGATGCCACTGTCGCCGCCGGACTTGAGAATCGCGAAGTCCAGGACCAGGATCGCCAGATACTCGGCGATCACCACCACCGACAGCACCCGTGCCGACAGGTCAATCTTGCGGTAGCCCAGGATCGCAATGCTCGCCATCGCCATCAACGAGTAGGACCACCAGGGCAGCACCAGGCCGACCACGCTTTCCAGGGTGCCACTGACCACCCCGCCGAACATGCCATACAGGCCGACCTGCAGGATGTTATAGGCAAACATCGCCAGCACCCCGGCGGCGCCGCCGGCCAGGCCGCCCAGGCCACGGGAGGTGAAGGCATAAAACCCGCCGGCATGGGTCAGGTGGCGGGACATGGTGGTGTACCCCACCGAGAATGCCAGCAGCACTAGCAATGCCAGGAGCAGCAAGGCCGGCGTACCGGCGCCATTGCCCAGCATGATGCCAATCGGAAAGCCGCCGGCGATCACGCTGAGCGGACTCGCCGCCGACACCACGAAAAAGATGATGAAGCCCACGCCCAGGGCGCCACGCTTGAGCTCCGTGGAGCGATTGACCGGGTTAGATACGCTCATGTCATTGACCTTATTGGCTGGAGGATCGGTGGCGCGATCCTAGGCCTGCGCCAAAACGCCCCGGTATCCCAAATCGGTCATTCGCTGTTTGTGTTCAGGCGCGCGCGTCACCGTGGATGGCCGCACGGGCCGTCTGGGACGGCAACTCTGCAAACAGCTCCTGATACTGCGCCGCAAAATGGCTCAGGTGATAGAAGCCCCACTGGGCAGCGGCATCCCCGATCGAGAGGTCGGCTGCGCGAGTGGACATCAAGGTGCGTCGTACCCCATTGAGCCGCACAGAACGCAAGTAGTTGAGCGGCGTGGTCTCGGCAACCGCCCGGAAACTGTTCTGCACCGTACGCCGGCTCACCTGCAGGCGCTGGCACAACTCGATCACGCTAGGCACGTTGAGCATTTGCGTGGTTGCCAGGCGGTGGCATTTTTCGACGATAAAGCTGCGCGTGGAGCTGGGGCTGCGCTGGTGTTTGTCACAGGCCGGGTCAGTCATCAGTTGCAGCAACTCATCGAGCATGGCCTGCTCCAGCGCCAACTCCCGTGCTCGCGTGCTGTCGCCACCGTCATGGGTCAAGGCCTGGGAGAACAGCGCCAGCAAGCGTCGCCGGGCCTGTGCAAAGCGCTGGGGAGACACCCTGATCACCGGCTGGCGCAGCAACAGCTTGAGTTCCCTGGACGCCGTCGTCTGCTCCAGCGCCTGCTCGAACAAATCCCGCTCGAAGGTGATGGACAGCAGCTCCATGCCCATCGGCATATGGAACATGAACTCTTCGCCACCGTGCAGAAAGAACAGGCTGCTGTCATCCACTTCCCGCCCCTGCATCCGAATCGCACCCGGCACGTTGATCGGCACGGCAAAACACATCTTGCCCCGCGGGGCCACGCCGTTCTGCACCACACGTTGGTTGATCTGTTCGAGAAACAAGTGACAACCCGCCGTCGTCAGTTGCATCAGCGAACTTTCGGCCGAACCGGCGGTTAACTGGTTGTAGTCCTGGTTCCACTCTTGCACGGTCGCCGCATGCACATGGACGTCTCGAAAATGGCTGATATTCATAGTTGTCATGATGTACGCACGCCTCGACCAGTCTTCTTGTTTTTAGAGCGCTTTTCTTGATGATATTCGCATATGGCGAGATTCCTGCAAGTTATTTGCCGTGTTTTCTCGCCATTGCACCCTGCCTTCAAGCCGGCCTGGCCAAGTGCCGATTCGGGCTACCGGCCCGGCCTGCGCCACGGGGATGATCGACTCACTGAAAACAACACGCAGAGAAGTCGTCATGAGTGAAGCCAAACTGGAATCCCTCCACTTCGCGGATGCCCCGCGGATTATCTCCAACACACTGCCCGGCCCCAGGGCCAGCGAGGCGCTGGCCCTGTCAGCGCGTACCGAGTCGATGGCCCGCGGCGGTGGACGCATGCCGGTGGCCATGGACCGTGCGTTCGGTGCAACCTTCAAGGACCCCGACGGCAATACCTACATTGACCTGTCCGCCGGCGTTGGCGTCAGCAGTGTGGGCCGTTGCCATCCCAAGGTGGTACAGGCCATTCGCGAGCAGTCCGAAGTGCTGATGCATGCCCTGGAAATCAACAGCACGCGCCGCACCGAGCTGGCCGCCAAGCTCTCCGAGATCGCGCCCGATGGCTTGCGTGGCGATTGCATCACCTTCTTCACCCAGAGCGGCAGCGATGCACTGGAGGCCGCGATCAAGTTCGCCAAACGTGTCACCGGGCGCCATCAGATCATCGCTTTCCACGGTGGCTACCACGGCGTGTGGAACGCCTCGGGCGCCCTGACCACCGGCACCGCCTACCGCAAAGGCTATGGCGCGCAGATGGGTGGCGTGATCCATGCCCCCTACCCTTATGCCTACCGTTTTCCGTTCGACACCACCCACAAAAGCGCCGAGCAGATCGCCGGCGAGTACGTGGACTACCTGCTGAACACGCCCTACACCGCCGCCGACGATGTCGCCGCCGTGATCGTCGAGCCGGTACAGGGCGAAGGCGGTTACGTGCCACCCTCGCCAGAGTTCCTGCAACGCCTGCGCCAGGCCTGCGACCGCAGTGGCACGCTGCTGATCGTCGATGAAGTGCAATCCGGCGCTGGGCGCACCGGCAAGATGTGGGCGGTCGAGCATGCCGGCGTGAAGCCCGACATGCTCACCTTCGGCAAAGGAATCGGCAGCGACCTGCCCATGGCCGGCCTGATCATGCGCTCGGACCTGGCGGCCAGGATTCCCGACGGTTCCATGCCCAATACCTTCGCTGCCAACTCGTTATCGGCGGCGGTGGCGCTGACCAACATCAGCCTCCTGCAGGACCCCGAACTCGACCTGCTCAACCGTGCCCACACGCTGGGGCTGGAAGCGCAGGCGCGGATCCGTGGTTTTAACAGCCCATTTGTCGGTGAGGTCCGTGGCCGCGGCCTGATGATCGGTATCGAACTGGTCGAAGACCCGGTCAGCAAGACGCCCCTGGCGGGCGAAAAAATCGGCCAGCTCATGGGCTACCTGCTCAACCACGGCGTGCTGATGGTGCCCTGTGGCCGCTACAGCAACGTCATGCGCGTGATGCCCTCGCTGACGATCTCACGCGCGCTGTTCTTCAAGGCGCTGGACATCTTCGGCGCGGCCCTGGCGACCCTCAAGGCCTGATCCTGCACACTGTTTATGGACTGCAAAATGACTAATCACTTCAATCACTTTATCGAGGGTGCGTCCTGCGCAGCCTCTGACGGGCGCAGCATTACCCTGGTCAACCCCATTACCGAACAGGTCTACGCCACCTGCGCGCGCGGCACGGCGCAGGACGTGAACCGCGCGGTGGGCGCGGCGTGCACCCAGCTTGAGCGTGGCGCCTGGAGCCGGCTTGACGGCGCCCAGCGCGCTCGGCTGCTGTTGAAACTCGCGGACCTGGTCGAACGCGACGCCCACTTGCTGGCCGACCTGGACGCCAACGCCATCGGCCGCTCCCCCGTCGAACCACGACGGATGGACCTGCCCAACGCAATCGCCAATCTGCGCGCCGCCGCCGGCTGGGCCAACCAGCTTGAGGGACGCACCATTCCCACCGGCGGCTATTTCGGCAGCAAGACCCTCTCCTATACGGTACGCGAGCCCGTGGGCGTGGTCGGCGCCATCGTGCCCTGGAATTCACCGCTGATGATCACCGTCTGGAAACTCGCCGCGCTGCTGGCAGCCGGCTGTACCGTCGTGATCAAGCCATCGGAAGAAACCCCGCAGTCGGCCCTGCACCTGGCGGCGCTGGCCCAGGAGGCGGGCTTCCCCGACGGGGTCATCAATGTGGTCACCGGCTACGGTGACGAGGTGGGTCGCGCCCTGTGCGAACACCCACACGTCGCCAAGATCAGCTTTACCGGTAGCCCCGAGGCCGGGCGCGAGATCCAACGCACCGCCGGCGTGCGCTTCAAGCGCGTAGCCCTGGAGCTGGGCGGCAAAAGCCCACAGATCGTGTTCGACGATGCCTCCTTCGACGACGCGTTGCGTGGCTGCGCCCTCGGCCTGTTCGCCAACCAGGGCCAGATCTGTGCGGCCGGCTCGCGCATCCTGGTCCAACGCGGCCTCGCCGAGCGCTTCGCTGCGGCGCTGGCCGATGCCGCGCGGGCGGTCACGGTGGGTGATCCCCGGGAGCCCGGTATCCAGATGGGACCGGTGGCCAAGAAAGCCCAGTTCGATCGCGTCAACCGCTACATCCAACTGGGTATCGACCAAGGCGCTTCTCTGTTGGCCGGTGGTGTCTCGACCCCTGAGCGGGGCTGGTTTGTGCGCCCGACAATCTTCGCCAATGCCCGCAACGACATGACCATCGCCCGCGACGAAATCTTCGGCCCCGTCGGCACGGTGATCACGTTCGACAGTGAAGACGAGGCGGTCGCCCTGGCCAACGACTCCACCTACGGCCTGGCGGCTACGGTCTGGACCCGCGACCTGGTGCGTGCCCATCGCGTCGCCGCCGCCGTGAAGGCCGGTGCCGTGGGCATCAATTGCTGGAGCCCGCTGGATGCCAACCTGCCCTGGGGCGGCGTCAAGACCAGCGGCATTGGCCGTGAGGGCGGGTTTGGCGGCGCGCTGGCCTACACCGAAGAAAAAGTCATCACCGTGCTGCTGCCTGCCTGAGCACCTTCCCTGTCCTGACCGGGCCACCCTGTGCCAAGGGTGGCCCCCTGACGCCTTTGCTGATCAATGGAGAGCCTGCGATGAACCCGATAGACCAACCGACAATTGATCGGTATCCGACCGCCCTGCGCCTGTTGCATTGGCTGCGCGCCGTACTTGTGCTGGGCCTGCTCTGGGCCGGCTGGCATATGACTGGCCTGAATGATGACGTGGCAAGCAAATACGAGCTCTATTACCCCTGGCACAAGTCCTTCGGGTTGTTGACGTTCCTAGTGGTCCTGACCCAGGTCACCCTGCGCTGGCGCACCCCGCACCTGCCGCAGCCCCTGAAAACCCTGGCGCAGTACGAGAGGGTCTTGTCCAGGCTCGCGCAACGGGCCATGTATGCGCTGCTGGTGCTCGTGCCGTTGATGGGGTACTCCATGTCGAGCACTTACACCATGAGCGACGGGGTATTCTTTTTTGGGGTCAACCTGCCGGAACTCTTGACCAAGAATGACGAGTGGTTCGCCGTGTTCCAATGGCTGCACAAAGTGTTCGCCTATAGCCTGCTCGGGCTGATCGTGCTGCATGTCGCGGGGGCCCTCAAGCATCGGTTCTACGACCAGGACCCGCGCAACGACGCCCTGCGCCGCATGCTGTGACGGCATGAGGTGTTGGCGCAGGACGCCAACACCTTCACGGCTTGGGCTGTCGATCCCGGGTAAAGTCCTGCGGCACAGCGACAGGCTGGACCCGGCGGGCATCCTCCAGCAGCAAGTAACCCTCCTGGATCGCCTGTTGCTTGGCCGCCTCGAAGCGCCCTGCGTACTGGGTATAACTGCCATAAAGCGCCTGCAATCGTTGCGCGGAATACGGCACCTTCGTGTCGTACACCGTCCCGCAAGCGGTCTCCTGATCGGTCAGGTAGGTGGCGCTCGGCACCTGGATCCACGGTGGGCGCACCCCTCCCAGCAGGTTGCCACTGTGCGGATCGCGAGCAACGCCCTGTCCCTCGCGAACCACCCGTTCAGCCTTGGGCATCGGCGTACCGTCACGTACCCAGCGATCCATCGCCTCGAGGATCGCCGACACGACCGTCTCCACGGGCTCGTCATAGAGGAACTGGCATTGCAGCTCGTTGCGCTTGTCCCCGTCAGCCGGGTGTGGTTCCGTGCTGTCGGTGCCCTGATCGGCAAGACGCAGGTGCGGCATCCCGGTCACTTCGTAGTAACGTAGCTTCGGCTGGTTCGTATCGGGCGGTAGCGCGATTGCCTGGCTGGCATCGTGCACCACCTCGGTCTGGCTATAGACCGTCACAAACGGCGCATCCCCGGGCAGGTTGCGCGGCGTTCGCAGCACCTCTCCCCCCAGGTCGCCGTACACAACGTGGCCGGTCATATAGGCGTCGATCAGCGCTTGCCCATCGGGCATGCGCCACTGCTGGTGGCGCCCCTGGTCGAGATAATCGAACCAGAGCTGGCCGTTGATTGCCCAGGTGTTGACATAAAGGCGCTTGACGTTCAACCCCGGCATGGGGCCGCTCGCGAGGTTGGACTTGAGCAGCAAGGCCAGTTGCGCGGCAATCCCCTGCGCCTGCGGCGGGTACTGGTCGGGGCCATTACCACGCCGGAACCGGTCGCTGTCATAGTAGCTGCCGAGCGGCGCATAACGCTTGTAGTCATAGCGGCGCATAAAGTCCAGGTTCAAGTTGCGCGGCTCGGGGTCCCACTCCAGGGTCTTGGGATCATTCGCCGGCCGGTTGATGCTCAGTGTGTAGCCGACGAATGCATAGCCCTTGCGCATCAGGTAGTCGCGGGTGAGGATCCAGCCCGCGCCACGCTCGCCCATCCAGCTGAACGGTTCGATCACCACGGTGCCGTTGAATTGCCCGGGGTCCTTGGGTTTTCTGATCAGGAAGCGCGTCACGTAAGGTGCGTCGAACAAACGCTCGCCAGCGGCGGTGATCGCTGGCGCGAGCCCCACCATGTAGTACTCCTCCTCGACGTAGCCGAGCTTCTCCAGGTCGACATATTCCGTGCCATGCCGTGCCGCCGACGCCAGTGGCAGCCGGCCGCTTGCAGGCACCGGCGCGATCTGCGGCATGACCGGCGTTTGCGCAGCGACGGGCTCGCCCCTCGTCAACACCAGGAAAGCCGCCAGGGATAGGATGGGGAGCCGCGGCCCGCCGACGGGCCTCACTTCCAGGCTCCAATGACTTTACCATCGGGCAGGCGCAGCGCCTGAAGGGCACCGCCCGCCTTCGTCTCGTCTTTCATCGGCGCAAGTTGCACGTTGATCCTGTCGCCCGGCTTGAGGGTGTTGGCCATCCAGCCCTGGCGCATCAGGATGTTCGGGCCACCGGCTTCGATGGCCCAGGTCTCGGTCTTGTCCCCGGTCTGCACATCGACGAACAACCAGACATGCGGGTTTTTATACTGCACCTCCCCCACCGTACCGACGATCTCCACCATCCTCGCCATATCGAACGCCGAGTAGGAATGGTGGGCAAACGCAATGGGTGCCGTAAAGCCCAGCAGCACCAAGCTGAACACCATGGGTTTGATATTCACTGTGTCTCTCCTTGTTTCTTATTGTTCTTGCGCTCGGGGATGGTCGTGACTTCCGCTCCCGTCACCGGGTCGATCGACTCGTTATTGCTGTCCTCGCACACGTACTCAATGAATTCGACGCCCTTGGGCGCGCGGCGGAAAGTCAGCGGCGCCCAATGCCATGGCTTGACCAGCGCATCCGGGTCTTCGACCAGGCCATCCACCTGCAGCAGGCCTTTATCGTTGATGAAGATCCGCTCCCTGATGATCATGCGCGGGCCGTGGCCAAGTGCATCGTCGGCATGGCCATACTCATTCAATGTGGTTTCCTGCCGGATGTTGGTGGTTTCGACGACCAATACATTGCCCTCCCAGTGCGCGGTCGAATGCCCCTCGAACGTCGGGGGGGCTTCCTCGGGGTTGGGGTGGGCACGCCCGTCGAGGTAAATGCGCCGTGTCTCGCGCAGGAACTCCTGCGCCCAGTTGACCTGCGTCGGCGTCTGCATGATCTCTACCGCGTAGGGCCCCACCATGTTCGTCGGCATGCCCAACACCTTGCACGAGGTCTTGAACTCACTGCCGACCGCCGCGAGCGCCGCCGTGCGCTTCTTGAAGCTTTCGAGGTACACCCCCTTGAGCTGCGGCACGCTGCCGAACGGAGGGCCGACATTGGTCTCGGGGTTATCGGCCCCGGTGCTGTTGACGAGCGGGTCCACGGAGCTGCCCACCGGCATCCAAAGCCCGCTGATATCGGGCGGCGCGGCGCTTGAGTTGAGCGGGTACCCGGTTGCCGCCAGGGCAACCAGCAGTATGAGAAAGAGGGATTTTGTTATAGGCATAATCTGCATGTCCTCTATTAGCGGTTTGGCATCCCGGCCAGCGCCGGGCGCGTGGGGACGATACGCAAGCACTCTGCGGGTGAGGTAGCCCAAATCAGCATGCGCTCACGCTGCTGGGCGACCTGGGCACCCCTTCAGTAATTCACCCACACAATGAACTGCAAGTAGGTGTTGGTGGCGGCGCTCCCGCTCTGCAGGCCGCCGTCCCCGAACCATTTCCTGGGCTTGTAGAAGCCAATGAGCGGCGAGAGCGTGATGCTGTCTGTCACCCTCCAGTCCAGGAACAGGTCCACCTCCCGCGCACTGGCATCCTGCGAGTCCCGGTCGGAGAGTTGGTGGTAATTGAAGAACATCGCATTGAGGGTCAACTTGTCGGTGGGGCGGACCGAGAACAGCACATCGTTGATCTGCATGTTCCAGGTCACCGATGCGGCGTAGTTGACCGCCACCTCGCCTTGATAGCGCCGGCGATACCCCCCCTGGAACATGAAGTCCCAGCCCTCGGAATAGCGCGCATATCGATAGCTGACCGTCGGTTGCCACGGGGCATCGGCAAAGGTGTAGCCCGCGTCGAAGAACATCGCCCGTTGCGACCCCGAGCGTTTTTCCTGGCGTGCCACCTCGAAGGCGAAATCGGCATGCTCGATCCCCGCATTGCCCTGGCCACGCAAGCTGTAGGTCTCCAGGCCCTTGCGCTCAAGGCGCTCGCCAAAGGCATAGCGCTCGTCGACATCCAGGCCGCGCACATAGGTCGAGCCGATAGAGCCGATGGGCGTCGTGTAGTCGAGGGTGGCGGCGGCCACTTCAGTCTTCGACTGCCCGGGATTGTCCGATTTCAGCCAGATCAGGCTGCCGTGCAAGCCCTGCTCGCCCCCCAGCTTCAATACGGCGCTATGGCCGAACGCCAGGCGCGGGCCCAGGTAGTAGGCCCCGCCACGATTGAAGCGGCCATCCGCTACGCCTTCGATGGGGCTGAAGGCTCTGCCGGGCGCGAAGCCATCGTCGGTAATCAGAAAACCATTCACCGACACGATCTGCCGGCCAAAGGAAAAATCCACGCCGTCCTTGCCCAGCGCGGGAATCAGCTCACCGGAGCGCCAGCCCAGATAGGCCTCTTCCACCGCCGTTCTGCTTTCATCGCCGGCGCTGATCCCCCCCGGATCCCCGTCGCCCCATGAGGCGGTGCTGATCAGGCTGAACCCGCCATAGATCGAGCCGGCATCGAGCTTATCCGTGGCACCACTGACGCCATATTTGGCGAAGCCCTCTTGCCAGCGCATCCTGCCGGGCTCCCTCTGCGGGTCGCCGATATAGTTCCTGGCACTGCTGAACCAGCCCAACCCCGCCCAGAGGTCGGCGTTGAGCACGGTTGCACCTTCGTCTTCGTTATACAGCTCATAACCCTGGGCCGCCGGTTCAAAAGCGCAGAGTGCAACCAGCGAAATCAATGGGCCGTACGGGGGAATGCGCATGACGTCTCTCCTGTTTTTATAGTTATGAGGCGAGTCATGAGTGTTGCGGCTTGAGTGGCGCACCGGGTATCCCAAATCAGCACCTGCAAGGGCAACGGTCCTCCCCCTGCAAAACTTGCCCAGCCCCTTGAACAGTTGCCGTTTTGGGATACGGCTTCGGCACATGCTCCCCCTAAGCTGGGCGCCATAAGAACGTATAAAAACCGAGGCACCCGTCATGATTCCTTTGCCACGTCCGCCCCTGTCACGCCGGCAACTGTGCCTGTTGACCCTCATCGCCTGCAGTGCCCTGCCGTCCCTGGTGACCGCCCACCATTCGTTCGCGATTTTCGACCAGACCCGCACGATCACGCTCAAGGGGGTGGTCGGGCGCTTTGCCTGGACCAACCCTCACGTCGCGATTTACCTCGATACGCCCGGCCCGCCGCCCCAGCAATTCAAGATCGAGACCGGCAGTGTCAACGCCTTGAAGCGCACCGGCTGGAACGCTGACTCGATCAAGGCCGGCGAGAGTGCCGAGATCTCCTTCAAGCCGCTGAAAAACGGTGACCCAGGCGGGCTGCTGGTGGAAATCAAGATCGGTGGCGCCGTGCTCTCGGGAGGCGGCTGAGGCAAGCCCCTGCCCGCTGCATGCAGACCGGACTGACCGTGGAGACACTTCGATGAAACCGACACGCACCTTCAACCTCGCCCTGCTCTGCCTGGCGGCCGCGTTCATGAGCGTCACCGGGACGAGCGAGGCAACCCCTCAGGGCAGCAAACAGGCACGCCCCGATATCAGCGGCACCTGGGAAAGAACCCCGGACGACTGGTTCGGCGAGAACCCGGACGATCCGGTACACCCGGGCGGGCCGATGGATTTGAAGGCGCCCTATGCCAGCGAATATGCCGCGCTGAAAAAGCGCCAGGCCGTAGCGAACGAGGCCGGCACGCCACTGGCCACGACCAGTGCCCGATGCCTGCCCGAAGGGATGCCAACGTTGATGGCGGCGCTCTTCCCGATCCAGATCATTCACGACGCCAAGCAAGTGATCGTGCTCGGCGAGTATCTCCAGCAGGTACGCCGGATTCTCTTGAACGAAGCGATGCCGGCACAAGACAAGCTGGACCCTACCTATCAAGGCCATTCGCGCGGCCACTGGGAAGGCAACACGCTCGTGGTGCAGACCCAGGGCGTACGCACGGACGTGAGTTTCTACGATGTGCCGCACAGCGCTGCGATGAAGATCACCGAACGCCTGCGGCTTCGGGGCCCCGACCACCTGGAAAACCAGGTGGTGATCGACGACCCGCAGGTGCTCAACACGCCGTATCGCTTCACGTTCGACTACAAGCGCTCCGACTACGCCATTCAAGAATACGTTTGCGAGAACAACCAGATCGTGATCGACAGCGAGGGCAAGGCAACCCTCAGTCGCGAATGAACTGCCACCCCCTTGGAGATGACCGGATGAAACGGCTGATAACCGTCAGCGGGTTGCTGTCGCTGATCCTTACGTCGAACACGTTCGCCCAGGTGCCAGCCATGCCCACGGCGCTCGCGGTGCCTACTTCAGGCCAGGCACCGCTGTCGTCGGCCAGGCGCCCGGGCACCGAGTACAGCGACCTGGACGCCTACGGCTATGTCGAGGAGGAGTTTTACCTGCAAGGCGTCGCCCCGGCCATCACCGCCTCGGGCCAACCCCTGTTGGAGGCGCCTTACACCACGCGCATTCTGGTGCGCAAACCGGCGGACCGCGCGCGCTTCAATGGCACGGTCGTGATCGAGCCGTTCAGTTGGTTCGGCGAGCGCGGCGCGGGCTGGATCCTGACCCGTGACTATTTGCTACGGCGCGGCTACGCGTATGTCGGGTACACGCTGAATGTGAATACGCCGCCGGTCGATCCCAAATTCATCGCCGACACCCCGGCCGCGCAGGCCGAACAGATCGCACAGTATGGCCGGATCGTGAACTTCGAGTTTATGCGCCGCTTCGACTATGCGCGTTATGCGCCGCTGGGCACCTATTACGATCCACAACGTTTCACCCGCGGCGACGGGCCTGATCCGTTCCTGCCACAGTCCCAGGGCATCGGCGCGCAACTGGCCTTGCTGCTGAAAAGCAACACGGCGCAAGGCCCGTTGGCCGGCCTCGCTGTACAACGGGTCTATGTCAATAGCTGGGCCGTGACTGCGCAAGTCTGGATGGACTACCTCGACCAGGGGCGGCACCAGCAATGGCGCATGCCCGACCAGACGCCGCTGATCGACGCCTACATGACCGGCCGCATGGCCTACGGCGAGGTGGGTGGCGACGTGATCCGGCTGCCGCGCAAAATGCCCGATGGCGTGCCGTTCGTGACCGTCTACAGCCAGTCCGAACTGATGCATGACGTGATCGAGGGCATCAACCTGCCCCCGGACACCGACACCCCGCAAGTGCGCTACTACGAAGTGACCGGCATGCCGCACCTACGCCTGGCCGACCTCGGCACCGAGCACAGCGAACGGCTCCCCGCCGACCTCGACAAGGGCAACGACCCACGGTGCCAGACCTTGTATGACGAACCGGCGGAACTGGTCGTCTCGGCGCTGCTCGATGGCATGGACCGCTGGGTGCGCGAGGGCAAGCCCATGCCGAGGGCTCCCCGGGTCGCCCGCGAAGGCAAGGCCGCCGCGCGCGACCCGGCAACCGGCAACCTGCAAGGCGGTGTACGCCCGCCGTGGGTCCAGGTCCCGAGCGCGACCTACCTCACCGAGCAGGAAACCGGCTGCGGCCTGATCTATGACACCAAGGTGGCCTACCCGAAAGACGTACTGGGCCAGCGCTATGGAAGCTTCAGCCACTACCGACAGCAATTTGAAAGCGCCAAGGCCGTTTCAGTCCAGGAAGGCTTCCTCCTGCCGGAAGATGCGGCGGGCCTGCGTCCGATCGCAACACCTCAAGACTTCTAACCCCACGTCGAGGAACAACCGATGTCATCAGAGCTCGTCATTGCCTGGATCTACGCCTCCCCCTTGAGCACAGGCATCAGGGACATGCTGTGGGTCGTGCCCACCGTCCAGAGCATTCATATCCTGGCCATCGCCGTGATCTTCGGCTCTGCGGTGCTCTGCGACCTGCGCCTGGCAGGCGTGTTCGCCACCGACCAGCCCCTGGGCGCTGTGGTGCGTCGTTACGACCCGTGGATGCGCCATGCGCTGCTCGTGCTGCTCTTGACGGGGCTGATCATGACCCTCGGCGAGCCTGATCGCGTCCTCGTGAACACAACGTTCTGGCTGAAGATGGCCCTGGTCGTGAGTGCGTTCACCTTGACCTGGTGGCTACACCGCTCCCTGCTGCGCCCGGCTGACGCGGCCCAACGCACTGGCGCGCCCCGGCTTGGTAAGGCACTGGCCTGGCTGTCAATCGCCTTGTGGTGCGTGGTGATCATCTGCGGTCGCTGGATCGCCTACACGCTCTAAGCGTTTTCAATCATAGCTCTCAGGTACTCGCCATGGATATTCAACCCTTGCTGCAAACCCTCCAGGACACCGGGACCGCGACGTTCATCCGCGAGTCAGGCTCGGCCTTTCCCGCCCTGGAATCGGTGCATGTGATCGGCATCGCTCTTGTTTTCGGCACCATCGGCGTCGTGGATCTGCGCCTGCTGGGCGTGGCCGCCCATCGCCGCAGTGCGCTACGGCTGATCCAGGAACTGCTGCCGTACACCTGGGTGGCCTTCGCCGCCTGCGTGATCACCGGCCTGCTCATGTTTAGCGCCAACGCCACCACCTATGCGCAGAACAGCGTGTTCTGGTGGAAGATGGGCCTGCTGCTGCTGGCGGGCCTCAACATGGGGGTCTTTCACCTCGGGGCATTTCGCCGGATCAACGACTGGGACACCACATTGCCGCCGCCCGGCCCGGCGCGTGCCGCCGGGTTCAGCTCGCTGGCCTTGTGGGCCGGGGTGATCTGCCTGGGTCGCTGGATAGCATTTTCCTGATGGCCCGCCTTGTGCACCCGGCCTCCGGCCGATGGGAGTCGCTGGCCCTGCTGTTGGCGACGCTGGCCGTCATCGCCAGCGTGGCCGGCTATGTGCTGCTGCGCCCGCAGAAAGCCGGCCCGCCTACGCCCTTGAGCTGGCAGGTACGTTCCTTCGATGGTTTGAGCGCGGTCGACCAGGCTATCCACAGCGCGCTGTTACCGGCCGGAGAAGAAATCATCTGGTCCAACAACGATACCGGTGGCTGGATCACCCTGGAGCATGCCCAGAAGATTTTGCTGCCGCCCTTCTACCGCGATGCCTTCTGGAAGGCCAACGGCGAGGTGCACTGGCAATTGATTCTGCCCGGCACCCACCGCCCCCACGGGCTTGCCGCCGACGCACTCACACCGGCCGCCAGCGACGTGTCCCGGGCCACCCAAGGCCAGGGGGCGACGGTCTACTACGGCTCAGGGGGCCGCGCCCCCGGCCAGAGCGCCTACCTGCTCGTCATCGGCCACGCCCATGCCGGTGTGATGTGGGCCAACCAGGCAACGATCTGGGTCCACCGCGACCCGAACGCCCCCTACCCCGGCATCGTAAAGCCCGAATCCCTGGTCGGCAGCGGCTGGCGCCAAGTCATCCCCTACGACGGTGCCAGTGAAGTCGAACGCGTAAAAGGAACCCAGCCATGAACCTGTCCAAGAAGTACCCTGCCCTGTGGCGCCATTACCTGGCGCTGCTGGTACTGCTACCTGCCATCGCGTTTGCCGGCACCGGCCCTTCCTCGGGCACCCCCCTGAAAATCGGCGTCACACTGCACCCTTACTACAGCTTCGTGGCAAACATCGTCGGCGATCGGGCACAGGTCGTTGCGCTGATCCCGGCACAGGCCAACCCGCACAACTACCAACCGCAGCCGGATGACATCACCCGTGCGATGACTCTCGATGCGCTGGTCGTCAACGGCATCGGGCACGATGAGTGGGCCTCGCAGATCATCAAGGCCGCCGGCCGCGGGGCGACATTGCCGATTATCCAGGCCAATGCCTCGGTGGCCCTGATTCCCATCGGTGGCGACCAGGGAGGCGCCAAGGTGGTCAACCCGCACACCTTTGTTTCCACCACGGCAACGATCCAACAGGTGTTCGAGATCGCTCGCCGGCTGGGGGAACTGGACCCGGACAACGCCAGCGCGTATCGACACAACGCCCTGGCATACGCCGCACGTATCCGCGCACTACGGGCACGCTTCATGACGCGCTTCGCCGCACTCGACCTGGCGTCGTTCCGCTGCGCGACAACCCATGCCGGCTACGACTACCTGATGCAGGAGTTCGGCCTGTTCGTCAGTGCCGTGATCGAGCCGCGCCATGGCGTCGCCCCGACAGCACGCCAGCTGGCCAACACCATCGAGGCGATCAAGCAGGCCGATGTGCGCGTGCTGTTTGCCGAGAAACACTTTTCCATTGACCTGGCCAAGCCTATCGAGGCCGCCACCGGGGTGAAGGTTTTCGCGCTGTCTCACATCACCGGCAGTGCCTACAGCGCGGACGAGTTCGAGGTGGCCATGGGTGAAAACCTCGAGACCCTGGCGGCGGCCGTTGAATACATGCAGCGATGAAGGAGGATCAAGCCATGCGCGGACCCGCGATAGTGTTCGATAACGTCTCATTGCAACTGGGAGGCACCCAGGTGCTGGACAAGGTGAGCTTGCGCGTGGAGGCCGGCACGCTCCATTGCCTGGTGGGCCCCAACGGCGGCGGCAAAACCTCACTCGTGCGTGTCTTGCTGGGACAAATGCCCCATGCCGGGGAGGTGCGCCTGGAGGGTGCGCTCACAGCGCCGCTGGGGTATGTCCCGCAATTGCCGGACCTGGACCGCAATGTGCCGATGACAGTCAACGATCTGATGGCCTTGCTGGGCCAACGCCGGCCCGCCTTCCTGGGCGCCAGCCGCGCCGCCAAGGCGGCCAATGCCCAGGCCCTGGCACGTACCGGCATGGCCGCCATGGGCGCCAAACCCTTTGGCAGCCTGTCGGGTGGCCAACGCCAGCGCGTGCTGCTGGCCCAGGCAATCAGCCCGGCGCCCTGGCTGTTGATTCTCGATGAGCCGACCGCCGGGATCGACGAGGCAGGTGTACGCCTGGTGGAGACGCTGGTGGGCGAGCTGCTGGGCCGTGGCGTCACCATTCTGTGGATCAACCATGACCTCGAACAGGTCAGGCGTCTCGCGCAGTCCGTGACCGTTATCAACCAACGGGTGCTGTTTCATGGTCCCGCCGATCAGATCGACCGCTGGCTGGAGGTGATTCGATGAGTGCCTTGTATGACTTCATTCGCGACCGGCTCCAGGCCCTTGCCGCGAGTCACCTCTTGCCGCAACCCTTTGAATACGAGTTTGTGATCAATGCACTGATGTGTGCCGTTCTGATCGGGCCGTTGCTGGGTGTGCTGGGTTCGATGGTGATGATCAAGCGGATGGCGTTCTTCAGCCAGTCCGTGGGCAATGCGGCGATGACCGGCGTGGCCATTGGCGTGTTGATCGGCGAATCCTACACCTCACCGTACTTTTCAATGTTCGGTTTCTGCCTGCTGTTCGCACTGACGCTCAAGTACACGCAGCACCGCACCACACTGGCCAACGACACACTGATCGGCGTGTTCCTCTCCATTTCCCTGGCGGTCGGCGCTTCGTTGCTGCTGTTCGTCTCGGCGAAGATCAATACCCATGTGATGGAAAGCATGCTGTTCGGCTCCATCCTGGCCGTCGACCACCGCGACATGAACGTACTGCTTGGCATAACGGTGGTGTGCACACTTATCGGGCTGCCCCTGTACAACGGGATTTTGTTGTCCAGCCTCAACCCGAGCCTGGCCCATGCGCGTGGCGTAAAGGTGCGCAGCGTCGAATACCTGTTCGTGGTGTTGGTCACACTGGTGACCGTCGCCTGCCTGAAGATCATCGGTGCCGTGCTGGTCGAGGCCTTGCTGCTGATACCGGCAGCGGCAGCCCGCAATATCAGCCACTCCCTGCCGGGACTGGTCACCCGCGCCGTCCTGATTGCGACGTTCTCCTGTGTCGTCGGGATCCTGGCCCCGATGCAGTTCCAGATTCCCGTACCGACGGGCGGTGCCATTGTGATCGTCGCGGCATTGGTCTTCGTGGTCACCACCGTGATCCGCGCCACCGCGTCCCGGTTCAGGGGAGCCAGCGTATGACCCGGCCTACTGTTCTGCGCCGCCTCTGGCCGGCGTTGCTGGTACTGCTGCTGGGCGGCCCGTCATCGGCCTTGGCGCAAGCCGAACGCCAGCCAGTGCTTGTTGCCCTGCCGGCGCTCTTTGCGCTCACTGCGGCACTCGGCGATGGCACGCGCCTCGAGGTGGTACGGCTTCCGCCAGAGGCTGGCGTGCCCATGGAAAGCCAGGCCAGCGCGCTGTCACGCCTGGAACCGGCGCTGTTCCAGCAGGCCGTCGCCGTGGTCACCCTGAGCAGCCTGTGGCGCGCTGACCCCCTGTATGCCACGGCCCGGCGCCACAACCTGCGGATCGTCGAGATCGATGCCTCACGCTCATGGGACAGCCTCAAGCCCAGCGTGGCCGTGACCCGCGTGCCCTCCAGCGATGTGCCCTGGGCTGGCGTTCGTGATGGCGCTGGCGCCCCGTCGCCGTATGCCTGGCTTGGGCCTGTCAATGCCATGCGCATGTCGGCGCTGATTGCCGCCGACCTGGCACGTTTATCCCCCGCCGATGCGCCGCAGATAGAACGCAACCTTGCCGCACTCGACGGCCGATTGCGCCGGTTGAAGGCCGACTACGGTGCGCGCCTGCTGGAGGTACCGGATCTGCGTGTGCTGTCGCTGGCCAACGAGTTGGTCTATCTGTTTGGCGAGTTTGGCGTGTATGTCGACGGTTGGTTCGTCCGCCAGGATATCGACTGGAGTGACGCCGACCGCGCCGCCCTGACCCGCTACCTGCGCGAGCGGGAGATCCGCGTGGTGGTCCACAAGTGGGCACCTGACTCCAGGATTGCACAGGCCATCGAGGCCGGTGGCGCACGCTTGCTGATACTGGATACCGGCAACCCGGGCCTGCTCGCCAACACGGCCAACCGCTACGAAACCCTGCTCAGTGCCAACCTGGATGCCTTGCTGGCGGCCTTTGCGCCGGCTGGCAACCCTGCGGCTGCCATTCAAGCATCGGCACCGCAGTGATCAACCTCGACTGTGGAGACTCAAACCTTATGAAACCCCGATATTTGGCCCAACCGATGTTCATGACCGCTGCACTGTTGTGCTGTCAGGCAGCCTTGGCCCATGCCCCCGTGTTCGACTGCTATATCGAGCACGATGACTGGGTGAAGTGCGAGGCGGGCTATACCGATGGCAGTTCCGCCGAGGGTCGAAAAATCCAGGTCCAGGACGCAAGCAACAAGCTGTTGCTCGACGCCCGTGTCGACCAGGACAACAGCTACAGGTTCCAGGCGCCCACCGGCAGCTATCGTGTGGTGTTCCTCGGTGGAGACGGCCATGACACCACAATCCAGTCCTCCGATATTTCAAGGTGACATCGACCATGGCGATCACACCACGACTGCTGCAAGCCCTCGCTGCCGTGACCTTCGGGTGCGTGAGCTGCGCCGCCCAGGCCCACTTCCAGATGCTCTATGTCAAGGAAACGGCGCTGTCGCGTGCAGATGACCTGGAGTTTGCAATCGTGTTCACTCACCCGTTCTCCGCCGGGCCGACCATGGCCATGGGGCAACCCCGCGCCTTCAGCCATATCGGCTCCCACAGCGGCGAGCAAACCGACCTGCGCCACTACCTGCGACCTGTCCAGTGGCAGAGTCGCGGCAACCAGGCGAGCGCCTACCGTGCGTCGATTCCACGGGCGTTGGTGCGCTCACTGGGCGACCATGTGTTTGTACTCGAACCCGAGCCCTACCTGGAAACCGAGGAAGACGTCTATATCCAGCAGTTCACCAAACTGATCGTGAACGTGGGCGGCGTACCCGGCAATTGGTCAGAGCCGCAGGGCTTGCCGGTGGAAATCCAGGCCCTCAACAAGCCCTATGCCAACTGGACCGGGGGCGTGTTCCGCGCCGTGGTGTTGGCCGACGGCAAGCCCGTGCCGTTCGCCGAGGTCGAAGTCGAATACCTCAACCACTCCGTCGATATCGCCAACAACGTCTTCGGCCAGCAAGACTATGTCACAGCTCCCCAACCGGCCTTCAAGTCTCTGAGTACGTATGCGGATGCCCAGGGGATCGTGAGCATAGGCCTGCCCCGCGCCGGCTGGTGGGGCATTGCAGCGCTCAACATTGGTGCGACAAAAACCCATAAAGGCAAACCCCTGTCCCAGGACGCGGTGCTGTGGGTGCAGGCCAGGGATATGAAATGAGTCGACTCCCTACCGCTGTCGCGTATGGAGTGATGAGCGGGGAACAGGTTTTCGGCAACGCTTGCAAACTGGCTGGCGACGCAGCCGGCATGGCGTGGATGGCAGCCGGTCACTGGGCGCCACCTTCTTTTGTAAAAGAAGGTGGCGCCGTTAACACCGGTGTGTTTCTCAGACCAGGCTGAGCATATCCGCGCTCAGATTCGCCGGGTTGAAGCCCACCAGCGTGACACTGGCGTCTCCGGCCTGGATCAGCGTGTCATTGCCTTGCTGGCTGGCGGCACTGATCACCGCATCGGTAGAGGCGAAGAGCGACTTGGAAAACACCAGCACATCCAGCCCGTTCTGGTGAATGTTGAAGTCGCTGATCCGATCCTGGCCAAAGCCTGCCTGGTCGAAGACAAACACGTCACTGCCGACGCCGCCACTGAGCAGATCGTTGCCCTGCCCGCCCACCAGGATATCGTTGCCGGCGGCGCCATAGAGCTGGTCATTGCCGCTACCGCCCAACAAGGTGTCGTTGCCCGCGCCACCGTGCAACAGGTCATTGCCACCGCCGCCGCTCAGTGTGTCGTTACCGGCCTGGCCAAACATCAGGTCACGGCCGCTGGTGCCATTGAGGTTGTCAGCCAGCGTGGTGCCTTCAATGGCTTTGTTGTACGACTTGTCCTGGCCAAACCAACCTTCGTAATCCAGCTTGCCGCTGGTGATGGTGTAGGCCGGGGTCAACGCCTGGCCGATGCTGCTGAGAAAATTGCCGATCAAGGGCAATTGGCTGGCATTGGTGGCCAGGGCCGTTTCAAACTCTACGTGCTCGACGCCGCGCAGTTCCTTGAGCCCGTATTGGCCGCTCGTATCGTTGAGGAACACGGTACCGTCACTCAGATTGACCGCTTCATAGTTCGCCGCGGCGCCTTTGAGGAACACCTTATCGTTGCCCGCGCCGCCGGCTACGGTATCGGTGCCGGTGCTGAGCCGGAAGCTGTCGTCGCCGGCAAAGCCATCGAGGAAGTCATCGTGGCGACCGTCTTGCAGCTTATCGGCGCTGGACGTCCCGAGCAGGAACGCCGGGGTGCCATAGTGGTTGGAAGTCGCCGTCGCTTTGTCGCTGACCCAGGTGAAGCTGCGGCTGATCGGGTCGAGGTTGCTGATGATGATGGTGCTGTCACGCTCGATGTAGTCGTAGAACGTCGACTGGCTGATGGTCTGGATGGGGTTGATGAAAATGCCTTCGAGGTGGGCAGCCCAGCCTGTCAGGTTGGCAATGGAGAACGGACCATTGGGCCAGGTGGGCAAAGCGTAGATCGTGTCGAAGAGCACAATGTTGTCGGTGGTCGAGGTGTAGTTGATATCGCTGCCGGTCAGGGCGTCGATGGCGGCGCTGCCCAGGTTGGTTTCTTCGCCGATCAGCCGGTGCACCACATCGTTTTCAAAGCCAAAGTTGAAGATGCCACTGTCGTTGCCGACCTTGGGCGACTCCATGCCGAAATAATCCGAGTCTTTGAAAAAGCCGTCTGCCAGGGTGTCCTTGGCCAGGAACATGCTGTTGGTCACCGAGCCTCCCTGGCTGTAACCGGTAACCAGTACGTCTTTGCCACTGAGGTTTTTGCCGATGGCGTAATCCTTGACGGCATCCAGCAGGTAATCGAAACCGTTGATATAAGAGTTGTCGATCATGGCTGGCCAGCCTGCCAGGTCGATCAGCGAGTTGGTACCGGCAGAGGCAAAAGCCATTTTGGTCAACTGGCCACTACTGTCGTACTGCCCGAACACCCGGGCCTGGGCACCGATGACATCCCCACCCGTGAAGCTCCCCGTAAGGTCCAGATGGCTTTTATCGACATTCAGCTCGCTGGCATTAATCTCACGCCACCCCTGGGGGAGAGTGAAGTTAGTGCCCTCGCCAAGGACCGCCCCGGGTATGTTGTAAAGCACCCCGACGGTGGCAACACCACTGGCGTAGGTGGCCAGGTTCCAGGCATCAGAAATGAGCGTACGGGCGTCTTGCCCTTTGTAATCAAATATCGCCATGATTCATTTTTCCTGTAAGTTGAATTTCAAGAAAAAACAAGCAGTTGGAAATACAGCATTTTATTACTACGATCAAAACTTCTGAGCCTGGACTTAAATCTCTAATAGATCTGGTGTTCCGAGCCCGCGCCAACCCTACAGGGTTGTTTTATCGGCAGGGCCTGGAAATTGAACATTGGCAGATTTGCCTTATATATAGGCAAATATGTTCTTTTGTCGCTTATTACCCCATCAACGTTACCGCCCCTCAGAAAATACTGATCGGGTAATCAACAAAAATGCGCAGTTCGTTACCCCCTATATTGTAATTGCTCGCTTTATTGGAGACGTTCAAGTGCGAGCTGCGAACCTTGAAACTCAGGTCCTTGGCCTTGCCACTTTGCACCACATACTGCAATTGATTGAACAGCTCAGTCTCTCGGCCGTCACCGGTGCTCTGCGTCTTGATGTTGTCACCCCGTACATAGGCCACCCGATAACTCAGCCCGGGTACCCCGCTGGCGCCAAAATCATAGGCATAGCTCAACTGCCAGGAGCGCTCATCTTCGGCATTGAAGTCAGACCAGTAGGAGTTCGCCACATAAATCGTGCCATTGCTGTCCCCCACCCCACCGGCATTTTGATAGCGACCGTAAATGTATCCGGTGTCCCCGGTATTGCGTTGGTGGGCAAGCATGAACGCATGAGGCCCCGTCTTATAGGTGGCGGCCAGGCTCCAGATCACATTGTCCCGACCGGCCCCGGCCGCGAAGTCTTTGTCCAGGCGGGTTTTATAGGCATTGAAGTCAACGGTCAGGGAACGCTCTTTCTCAAGCGGCATTTCATACAGCAGATTGGCATATTGGCGCTTCAAGACCTGTTGGATATCTGAAGCGTACAGCGCTGCACTCAGGCGATTGTTGAAACGATAGCGCACCCCGTACACATCGATCCTGTCCAGCCCGCCACTGTCGCGCCCCTCGGCGCTTTTCCTGGACTGCGCCGTAAAACGGCCGAGATTGACTTCCAGCCCTTCAAGCTCTCTGGAGGTGATCAGGGTGCCGGTGTAGGCATCCGGTAACAGGCGGGCACTGTCATGCCGCAAGACCGGCAACACCGGCATCTGGTCACCATATTCAACGACGGTTTTGGAGAGACGCAGCTTGATTGAGGCGCCAGCCTTGGCGATGTCGTCGGCAGGCGCCCCACTGTCGCCCTGCTTGAAAAAGTCGATACCGCCAGCACCGCTGCGACCCTTGCCGCCATCCAGGCGAACAGCGTAGTCAGCAAAGCTGTTGATCCCAAACCCGATGAACCCGTCGGTAAATCCAGAGGTGAACCTGGCGCTTATCGCCTGCCCCCATTCGGCCTTGTCTTGATTGCCGTCTTTGTAATCGCGGCTGATATACGCATTCCTTAATAAAACATTCAGGCTGCTGTCTTGAATAAACCCATTGGTGGGCAATGGTTCTTCGGCTCGTGCCTGCATGGACGCAGCGGCAACAACTAGCAGGACATATACTTTTTTATTATTCATATTCATACACCCGAGCAAAGTCGTGGGCATATCCGCAAGGACACACCCAAGTCATCATTTAAGTTAAGTAGGACCTGCAACAAGACCGCGTCAGTCAAACAGCCCTTGCGCTTATTGACTGTTCACCACGGGATTGCGCAACAGGCCAATACCCTCCACCCAGGCCTCAATAACATCCCCGGGCACCATCCACTCTTGCGGCGTGCGCCCGGCTCCCACACCCGAGGGGGTGCCTGTGGCAATGATGTCGCCCGGTTCCAGGGTGATTGCACTGGCAATGTCGGCAATCAACGCGGGAATCCTGAACAACATATGGCGTGTATTGGACTCTTGCTTGAGTTCTCCATTTTTCTTGAGCGTCAGCGCCAGGTTGTGGGGGTCCTTTATTTCATCGGCGGTTACCAGGCAAGGTCCCATGGGGCAATACGTGTCTTGCCCCTTCGAGAAGATCCACTGCCCGGCCCGGCGATTGTCCCGCGCGCTGATGTCGTTGATCACCGTATAACCGAACACGTAATCCATGGCCTGCGATTCGGCAATGCCTTTGGCCTGGCGCCCGATCACCACCGCAAGTTCCACTTCCCAATCCAGTTGCTGGGTGAGTTGGGCGTTGTGTTCGATCCCATCGCCGGGCCCGATCACACTGGTTGGCGGCTTACTGAACACCACCGGTTGTGACGGCAGTTGCGCCGCCGTGTCCAGGCTGCGACTGGATTCGGCGACGTGTTCACGGTAATTAAGACCAATGCCAAAGATGTTCTTGCGCGGTTGTGGAATGGGCGCCAGCAGGTGCACATTGTCCCGCCAGGTCGAGGTGCCTGGCGGCCATTGGTCGGCGTACGGGTCACATAACCGGCCCAGTAACGCCAGTGCATCGGGGCCGGCATCGATCAGGCCCAGCATGGAGTCCGGCAGTGTCTGGCCGGCACTGGCGGCCAGGCGCGCCACATCAACCACACGCTCACCGAGCCATACGCCAAGACGGGCCGCATCGGTGCGAGCACGGTTCTGGTAGGTTACCAAACGCATATCAGTTCTCCTGACCTTGAGTCATAAGTTGATGGCCGCCATTCAGGGCATAGGCCTCTTCGCGGTAGATCGACAGGGCTTTCATCACGGGAAAATCGCTGAATGAAAACAGGCAGGCATCGTCGTCCGGCGACAGGTTGGCGTGCTCGTGCCACGCCCAGGAAGGCACGCAGAAAATGTCGTGTTCCTCCCAGTCAAAGCGCTGCCCATTGATGATTGAATACCCGCAGCCTTTGGCCACGTGATAGATCACATTGCCCGTGTGACGGTGGGCGCGGGTCGCTTGCCCGGCCCGCAGCATTTGCATAGTGGCCCCCAGGGTGGGCATGACCGGCCCGCCGGTCAGCGGGTTTACGTACTCCAGCATCACCCCGTCGAACGGCGAGCCCTCGCTGGCTTGCGCGTATTGGCAAAGCGCCTCGTAGGTGTGTGTCCACGAATACTTCAGCAACGGTGAATAGGCTTTGCGCCAATCCGGTTCCAAGGGCCTGACGCCGGCATGGCTGTAGGTGTTGTAGGACGCATCCAGGGGCCGGGTGACGTGCTGGTGCAAGTCGGGATGCACTTCGTAGAAGTTCGCCTCCAGGGTGTTGATCAGCGGAATGTCGAGCCCGTCCTGCCAGATACAAGGACCGCTTCCCGTGTCATTGCCGTGTTCATGCCAGGTGCCATTGGGGGTGATCACAAAGTCATTGCGGTTGAGGCTCACCCGCTCGCCCTCGACGATGGTATAGGCGCCCTCGCCTTCGATGATAAAGCGCAAGGCAGACGCCATGTGCCGATGCGCGGAGGCCGCCTCCCCCGGGTTCATGACCTGTAGGCCGGTGTACAACAGGCCGACCGCCGCGCTGACATCGTGCCGCTTGGGGTTGACCAACATGATGACCCGGCGTCCGGCCTCTTGCGGGCGGACCAGTTCAAGGGAGCGCAGCACCAGGGGACGCAGTTGCTGATAGCGCCAAATCATCGGAACCGAATGGGCCTTGGGCTCCCAGGGCTCGATGTCATTGGCCACCGTCCACAAGGCCCCCGCCTCGTATTCGGCAAGCTGCTCGTAATACGCGTTGAGCTGCGGTGTATTGACGACTCGGGCACGGCCTTCAACGTTGTCATCCTTCATGGCGGCTAGCTCCAGCAGTGAACCTCTCGTCATTGGGCGACGCCTCTGTGCCCAGCGGCACGCGAGGGCAAGCGAGGGGTTCTTGAGTGATGATATTCAGTGCCTCGAGCGGGCGTTTGTTGAGCGACAGACTGAAGATATCGAAGCGGTTGTAGTGACCGACGATGTCGTGCATCTGTTTGGGCTGGATGCATTTGCTGAGGTCGATCTGCGCGTAGACGATGCCTTCCCGGTCAATCAACGGCTCAGTCAGCAAACGACCATCGGGGCCGAAAATCCCGGAAAACGCGCTGTTCTTGCGCTCCAGCATGGCCCGGGCCTTGGGATCGTCCCCGGCCACGGCAGTGATGATCGGCTCCGAGATCGCCGAGCAAGACACGATATTGAAGACCTTGCCCTCAAAGGCATGGGCCGCGGCGCGCAGTTTGATGGCCTCGACCATGTCGTAGTCGTCGGGCGCCACGGGCAAGGCAATGTAGTTGGCAATGTGGATGAGTTCGCCTTGGGCCAACAGGCTGAACCGCGCCAGGGTATTGGTGTTCTCGCCACAGGCCAGGGCGCCGATCGGTCCCAGTTCGGTCTCATGGACCGTTAACGAACTGCCATCGCCGCCGGTCCACGTCAGCTTCTCGGCCCAGGTGGGCACCAGCTTGCGGTGGCGCCCGATAAGGTGGCCCTGCGCGCTGATCATCAACACCGTGTTGTAGAGCGTGCCGTAGCTGTGGGCACCGCGCTCGTTCACACCGATGACGACAACACAGTTGGCCTGCCGGGCGGCCGCGCACAGCCGCTCGGTTTGCGGCCCGGGCACATCAATGGCGCTCACATACAAGCGCTCGTACCACGCACTGCCCTCTACGGGGTTCATCGTCCAGTTCCAGTAGGGATAGCCGGCCACAAAAACTTCAGGAAACGCCACCAGGCGCGCCTGGTTATGTGCGGCCTCGGCAATCAAGCGACAGGCCAGTTCAACCGTGGCGTCAGCCTCCAGGTACACCGGTGCGGCTTGTACAGCGGCGGCAATGAACGGCGGATAGATCTTCATCCCTTCTCCTCCAGGGTAGCCAGCGTGGGCAGGCGCTGATGGATGCAGCGATAGGCGATAGCCAGCACCAGGAGCAGTGGCACGCCAGTCACCAGCGTCATGCGAAACTGTGGAACCAGCAGCGTGGTGCCGAGCAACGCCGCCATCAGCGTGCCCCCCACCAGCGTGGTCAACGGAAAACCTCTGACTTTGAAAGCAAGCGTGAGGTTGTGGTGTTGGTAATGGCGGCGAAAGCGCCAATGCGTGATGAAAATCATCAGCCAGGTAAAGAGCGCGCCGAACATGGCAATCGACATCATCAAAATGAAGGTGCCCTGGTCCAACAGCACGCTGCACAAGCCCGCAGCGGCCACGCCGAATGTCGAGAAAAACAAGCTGTTGAGCGGCACCCCCTTGGCGCTGACCTTACCCAGCATTTTCGGGGCATAGCCTGTACGGGACAGGCTGAAGATCATGCGTGAGGCCACATACAACTGGGCATTCATCGCCGACAACGCTGCCGTCAGGATCACAAAGTTCATGATGCCCGCGCTGCCCGGGATCCCGATCAACTTCATCACCAGGACAAAGGGGCTCTCACGTTCATTGGCCATTTGCCATGGAACAATGGCGACCATGAGCGCCACGGTGAAGATGTAGAAAAATACCAGGCGAAACAATGCCGACTTGAAGGCGCTTTTTGCCGCGGCGCCTGGGTTGTCCGCCTCGCCGGCGGCCACGGCGATAAACTCGATACCAATAAAACTGAATAACGCGATAATGGCCGCCGACCAGGTCCCAAAGAACCCATTAGGAAAAAAACCTGCTCCCTCCATATAATTATCGAAGCCAATACCGCTGTCGGCAGGTGTTTTAAACACGATATAACTACCGATCACAATAAATGCAGCAATCGCCGCCACTTTGAAAAACGCCAGCCAGTATTCAAAAGCCCCAAACACTTTGACGGTTTGCGTATTCAAATAAATAATCGCGCCGGAGAAGATGGCAATCCATAACCAGGCGGGCGACCCCGGCGCCCAATACTGCATGTAGACCGCAATCGCGGTGACTTCAGTGCCAATCACCAGCACCACGGAAATCCAGTACGCGTAGCGCACCAAAAAACCGGCGAGCCCGCCCAGGTACACTTCGGCATAGGCGCCAAACGACCCGGTAACCGGGTGCGCGACCACCATCTCGCTCAAGCAGGCCATCAGGATAAATGCCACCAGGGCGCTGATCGCATAACTCAGAATGACGCTCGGCCCTGCCATGCCGATCGCCGTGCCGCTGCCCAGGAACAAGCCAGTGCCAATGGCACTGCCGATTGCAATCATGGTCAGTTGCGGTTTGCTCAATAGCCTCTTTAAACCATTTTCCCGCTGCGTAATACCATCTACAGTAGACATAGGTCATCCTCTGAACAGCAGAACTGTTCATTAAGCCTTATAAGTTATTGCGCTACCCTGAGCGGGCAATCGCGTTTTTTATGCGTAATAGGGCCGAGACAAAAACTATCAGGCACCGGAGTGCCGGATATAAAACACCATCCAATCAAATCAACGTTCTAAAACAACTTGTTCAGGTGAAGGCTTTGCGTTCTTCACCGGAAATAACCAACCATTCACGGTTGACCATAATCTCTTCAAGTGCGCTGACCAAGTGCTCCACTTCATCAACATTGTTGTACAGCGGGGCAAAACCGAAACGCATGAAATCGGGCAGTCTGAAGTCGCCAATGATCTGGCGTTTCTGCAGGGCTTGCATGATTTCGTATCCCGCCTCGTGCCGCAGCGATACATGGCTGCCACGCTGTGCATCGTCCATGGGCGAGGCGATGACAAAGCCATGGGCTGCAAGCCTGTGTTGCGCAGCCTCCATGAAGTGGCGGGTCAGGGCTGTGCTCTTGGCTCGCAGCGCCTGCAGGTTGACACCCTCAAAAGCATCCAGGGCGTTGTGCAACACTGACAAGCCCAGCACCGGATGCGTCCCGCAGAAGAAGCGCTCAATCCCTGGCGCCGGTGCGTACTCAAGGTCGAAGTCAAACGGCGCGCGATGACCAAACCAGCCTGTGAGAGGTTGTTCGCATTGCTCGATATGGCGCTTGGCAACATAGAGATACGCCGGGGCGCCGGGGCCGCCATTCAAGTACTTGTAGCCACACCCGATGGCAAAATCGACTTCACAGGCATCCAGTTCGCAAGGCACTGCCCCGGCGGTATGCGACAGATCCCAGATCATCAACGCCCCGGCGGCCTGGCAGGCCCGGGTATAGGCCTGCATATCGTGGATATGTGCCGTGCGGTAATCGACATGGGTCAACACCACGGCGGCGACATCCACATCCAGGGCCTGGGGGATGCTGGCTGCCGGCACGGCATCCACAATCAAGCCATGGGTCTTGGCCACTTCATTGATGATGTACAAATCGGTTGGAAAGGAATCGATGTCCGTCACGATCCGCGTGCGGCCTGGGCGCAGCCTGACCGCGCTGACCAGGACCTTGAACAGATTGACCGAGGTCGAATCACAGGCCACCACTTGGCCGGAGCCGGCACCGATCAGACGGGCCACTTTTTCCCCGGTGCGGGTGGCCAGGTCACGCCAGTGGGCATCATTCCAGGAGCGGATCAGGCCCTGCGCCCATTGTTTTTCCACCACCTCAGTGACCTTCGGGCCCACGCTCCTTGGCATCAGCCCCAGCGAGTTGCCGTCAAAATAAGTCACCCCTTCCGGTATCGTGAAACGCTCACGCATCGATGCCAGCGGATCCGTGCCTGCCACATTTTCTGTACCCAACATACTGATCAAGCTCCCAACCGTGTACGAATTGTCCAAAGCTCCGGGAAGAATCGGTGCTCTACCACGTGCTTGAGCCACGCCACGCCTGCCGATCCTCCGGTGCCGGGTTTAAAGCCCAGAATGCGCTCGACCGAACTGAAGTGCCGCCAGCGGTATTGGGAAAACAAATCGGAAATCTCGGTCAGCCCTTCGCCCAACTGATAGAGGTCATTTTCCGCAGAAGGATCGGCGTACACCGTCATCCACGCATCCTCCACGCCCGCATTGACGACATAGGCCTGCGACCAGTCGCGCTCCAGGGCATCCGCGGGCATTGCCACCCCACGGCGGTGCAGATAGCGCAACACGTCGTCATACAGGCTGGGGGATTTCAGCGCCTGTTCAAGGTAGGGATAGACATCCGGGTTGTTGGCATGGGCCTGGGCCAGACGCACCGATTTATTGCCGAGAATAAATTCGACATGGCGGTACATGTAGGACTGCTGGCCTGAAGAAATCCCCAGGTTATTGCGAAACTCATTGAAGCCCTCAGAGGTAATGGTCGACAGCACGTCCCAGGTTTTGATCAGGTACTCGAACAGGCGCTTGATCCGCGGGATCAGGACCAGGGCCCCGGGCAGGTCGTCTTCCTGGATACGGCGCTGGAAATTGTAGGCTTCAAAATGGATCGCCTTGAACGTCAGCTCCGTGCACTGGGTGATCAGGATGAACAGCATCTCATCATGACCTTCACTGCGCATATGCTGGGTGCTGAGGAGCAAATCGTTGCGGTGATAGTCGATGTAAGGGTTGCTGGTCCCATCGAAGTCGACCATGGGCTGGCCCGAGGTTTGCTTGACGCTTTTTTCCCGGCTCTCGTGGCTCGTCTGATCAATCTGCCTGACCAAGGACAATTCCAGTGCGGGATCACGCACCAGGGGAATGTGCCGGCTTCGTGTTTTTTTCATTGTGGTACTCCTGACAACCGCAGTACGTCAGCGCCAATCAAGGTGGCTGACTGGGAAATATCAAAAACGATATCGAAGTGATTACGCCCTGGGACTTCATACAAGGAGACATCGGCCCCCACGCTGATCAGGCGCTGTGCGAAGTCGCGGCTCTGCTGCTTGAACGCATCGGTTTCCTGCTGGCCAAAGCACACAACCGTCGGGCAAGGGCTGACAATCGGTTGCAGTTGGGGGCTTAACGCCAGCGCCGAATCCAGGGTCAGCTTGAGCGGCGTATTGATGTAGGTCGGGATTAACGGACGCAGGTCGTAAATCCCGGAAATCAACAGCGCGGCGGCGAAAGGTGGCTGGCCGCCTTCGCGTGCGCGCCAGTCGAAGGTCAACAGCATGGCCGCCAGGTGCGCACCGGCCGAACTGCCAGCGATCACTATCCGGCAGTTCGGCCGGGCCGCCTGCAGCGCCTCCAGGGCACGGCAGCATTGCCGGGCCATATCAAAGATATTCGCAGCGGGGGCAAGGCTATAGTTGATGGCCGCATATGCGATGTGGTGCGCGAGCAGGCCCTCGGCCGGGAAGCAAGAGTCCTGCGCCGAAAGCTCTTGCCAGTAGCCGCCGTGGATGAACACCAGCATCGATGACGCGGCCTGGGCGACCGGCTCGAACAGGATTGAATATTCATCGGCACCCTGGCCGTACTCAATACGCGTGGCGGCATGCCGGGTACACATAAGATCACTGAGCGCTCTGTATTGAAGTACCACGGACATAAAGTCCGGGGCGACAGAGCTGGGTGAGTAGGCTCGTTCCAGAGCCGTTAGCGACATTGCCATGAGTACGCCCGCCAATCGTTTGTTTTGACGGTTTCATTTTAGGGAGATCGGCCAGGTAAATTTTGCTTGTCTGCTGGCAAAAAACGACGTCGCCCGGTTATTCGTTTCCAATCGAAGGCAAAAAATGGTTAGTCTTTCCACCTGCCGCGCATAAATACAAAAATACCCTCTTTTTCCTGCCTGAGGACCCGCACATGCCTGCCGCTATCGAACTGTCTGCACTGGATCGGGAAATCCTCTGCGTCCTGCAGAGTGACCCCCGCATTTCCATGGCCAACCTGGCCGAAAAGGTCAACAGTTCGGTGTCACCGTGCTGGCGTCGGGTCAAGCGCATGGAGGACGCGGGCATTATTCGCGACTACAGCTTGCAACTGGATCGCAAGGCATTGGGGTTTGGCATCGATGCGTTTGTCTTCGTGAAAATCGTTTCCCACATGGAACAGCACGCTCAAGAGTTTGAGCAGGCTGTCTCCAGGCTGAGCAATGTACTGAGCTGCTACATCCTCTCGGGGATGGACGACTACCTGATCCGGGTCGTCGCCCCCGACCTGGACACCTTTGCAAACTTCAGCCGCAAGGTGCTGGCTGCCCTGCCCCATGTAAAGGAAGTGCGCAGCACGTTCGTGATGCACGAAATCAAGGAAACCCAATGCCTCCCCCTGCAAGGCATGCCCTACCTGTTCAGCCAGTAATGGCACCCGCCGCCATCGCCGTTGACGATGGTGGGCTCGCGAACCACTGATGTACGGGGCCATAACCCCCTCTTAACATGCCCCCACACAGGCAAACGCCTTGGGCGCGAGCTTATTTCAGAGGGGGTCAAGCCATGAAAAACTTTCGTATCGGTCAAATCGTTCCAAGCTCCAATACCACCATGGAGACTGAAATCCCGGCGATGCTGACGTCTCGTTACGCCCAGTTTCCCGAGGAGCGCTTCAGTTTTCATTCCGCGCGCATGCGCATGAAGAATGTCAGCCACGACGAGCTGAAAAAAATGGATGCCGACAGTGATCGCTGTGCCCTGGAGCTGAGTGATGCGCGCTGTGATGTCATGGCTTACGCTTGCCTGGTCGCAATCATGTGCCAGGGCCCGGATTACCACAAAGTGTCCCAGGCACGCCTGTCCGAGGTCGTGCAAAGCAATCAGGCACCGACGCCGGTGCTCAGCTCCGCCGGTGCCCTGATCGACAGCATCAATGTGCTGGGCTTGAAGAAAGTGGCGATTGTGACGCCCTACATGAAGCCCCTGACGCAACAGGTGATCGACTACATCGAAGCAGCCGGCATCGAGGTGACGGACTCCATCAGCCTGGAGGTCTCCGATAACCTGGCCGTCGGGCGCCTGGACCCGATGAACCTGATCGCTCATGCCGATCGCCTGAACATCGGCTCAGCCGACGGCGTGGTGCTGTCGGCCTGTGTCCAGATGCCCTCGCTGCCAGCCATCCAAATCGTCCAGGATCGCCTCGCCATGCCGGTGCTGTCGGCCTCGGTGAGCACCGTTTACCAGATCCTCAAGACCCTGGGTTTGAAAGCCCAAGTCCCGAACGCCGGTTATCTGTTGTCCGGTGCATTCTGATCTTCAAGCGTAGCGGTTAGTATGGGTCATACTCAGGCAGGCAAATTGGAGCCGGCAATGAAACTTGATCCCGTCTCCCTACGCTTGTTTATCAGTGTCATTGAAGAGGGCACGATCAGCGCCGCCGCCCAGCGCGAACACATCGCCGCGGCGGCGGTCAGCAAACGCTTGAGCGAACTGGAAGAATCCCTCGGCTTAAGCCTGCTGGTACGCACCAACAAAGGCATTACCCCGACGCAAGCGGGTATTTCCTTGCTGTATCTTGCGCGAAGCGCACTCAACAACCTCAACGACATCGCCGTGCAAATGCGGGACTACTCCGATGGCCGTCGCGGCTCGGTGCGGGTGCTGGCGAACATCTCGGCGATCAGTCAGTTTCTCCCGGCGCTGCTCAAATCCTTCATGACGCTTTACCCGTTGATCACCATCACCCTGGAAGAACAGGAAAGCCTGGCCATTACCCGGGGCATTGCCGAAAAACGGGCCGACATCGGCCTCTTTACCCATATGCCCCATGGCGCGGATATCGAGGTTTTTCCGTTTCGCCGCGATCGCCTGGTGTTGCTCGTGCCCAAGGATCATCCGCTGGCCAATGAGACCAGCGTTCGCTTCCACGCCATCCTCGATGATGAGTTTGTCGCCCTCAAAAGCGGCACCCACTTGAACTTCCAGATGATCAAGGCCGCCAACGACCTGGGCCGCACACTGAAATTGCGCATGGAAGTGTCCAGCTATGACGCGTTGTGCCTTATGGTCGATGCGGGTATCGGCATCGGCATCCTGCCCCAAGGCAGCGCGCGCACTTACAACCTGCCCAACACGCGGGTCCTGCCCCTGGATGAGCCTTGGGCCCAGCGGGAACTGGCGTTGTGCGTAGCCTCGCGCGACGCCCTGCCCGTGGCAGCGCAACTGCTGTTGGACCATCTGCTGGCGGTCGACGCCGTGCCCAGCGCTTGAGCTGCCGATGACCTCAGTACTCCGACATCACCACCATCACTTCGGCGACCGCGCCCTCCTCGCCTTCTGCCAGGTAAATATGGCCGATGGCGCTGTTGAAATAGGCCGTCTCGCGGCAGCCGATGCGCAGGGATTCGCCCGTTTCAAATTGAATGCGCACACGGCCTGACAGCACAACCGCAAACTCTTGCCCAGGGTGACGGATGTAGTCTTCAAATTGACTCAGTTCCCGCGCAAAGATCCGCGCATACATCGGCGTCATGCTGCGCCCGGGGAAATCCCCGGCCATCGGGTGATAGTCATAATTGCCCGTGCTGTAACCGGCCGCCCCGTCGATGGCGGTGCGAACCGCCGTCGGCTGTACAGCGCTGCCCCCCTGTTTACCCGGGCTGAACAGCTGGGCAATGTCCACACTCAGGGCTCGCGCGGCGGCGGCCAGTTTTTCGTAACTCACCGACACTTGCGCCAGTTCCATCTTCGACAAGGTCGACAACGCCACGCCTGAGCGCTCGGACAATTGCTTGAGCGTCAACTTCTGGTGTTTGCGGATAGCCCGCAGGCGGGCACCGACCTGGGCGCGATCTATCAAGGGATGGGGCGTGGAACTCATGCAGACTCTCTGTTGTACAAAACGGTGACTGGGACTGAGCCAGGGCATGGGGCTGAATAATACCTCAAGGTTATGGGTTGACTGGAAAATTCTCATATCTTACATTTCTCTTATCTGAGAATTACAAAAACAGAGGACAGGGCATTGCAGCCCTCTCCCCACAAACAGTCCCAGACACAGGAGGTACTCGCGATGCACGACAGCGAATGTTTCGATTTCGCCATCATTGGCGGTGGCATTGCCGGGGCCTCCCTGGCCTATCGCCTGGCCGGACAAGCCAGCGTCGTGGTGCTCGAACGTGAAAGCCAGCCGGGTTACCACGCCACCGGACGCTCCGCCGCGATGTTCATGGAAAGCTATGGCACCCCGCAGATCCAGGCCCTGACCCGCGCCAGCCGCCACTTCTATGAGCAGCCGCCAACCGACTTCACCGAACATGCGCTGCTCGAACCCCGTGGCTGCCTGTACATCGCCAGCCAGGCGCAGCAATCGCTGTTGCAACACACCTTCGCCACCAGCCAGGCACAGGCCGCCAATGTGTCATTGATCGATACCGAACAGGCCCTGGCGTGGGTGCCCTGCCTGCGCCCCGAGGCGGTAGCCGGGGCGATGCTCGAAACCGACGCCCGCGACCTTGACGTCCATGGGCTGCACCAAGGCTTTTTACGGGCCATGCGCCGCGCCGGTGGCGTGCTGCACTGCGATGCGCACCTGAGTGGCGCCACCCGCGAAGGCCGTCACTGGCACCTGACCCTGGCCGACGGCCGCCAACTGCGCGCACGCCACCTGGTCAATGCCGCAGGTGCCTGGGCAGACCAGGTCGCACAGCAGTGCGGTGTGCCGCCCATTGGCTTGCAACCCTGCCGACGTACCGCCTTTACCTTCGACGGCCCCGAGGGCATGGACTGCTCACGCTGGCCGGCGGTAATCGGCATCGACGAAAGCTTCTACTTCAAACCCGACGCCGGGCAATTGCTCGGCTCACCGGCCAACGCCGATCCCGTCCCGCCCCAGGATGTGATGCCCGAAGAGCTGGATATTGCCACCGGCATCTACCACATCGAGGCCGCCACTTCCCTGACCATTCGCCGCCCACGCCACAGTTGGGCCGGCCTGCGCTCGTTCGTCGGCGACGGTGACCTGGTGGTCGGCTGGGACAATCATTGCGAAGGTTTCTTCTGGCTGGCGGCACAGGGCGGTTATGGCATTCAGTCCGCAGCCGGTGTGTCGCAACTGGCCTGTAGCCAATTACTCGATCAACCCCTCCCCGACACCCTGCGCCGCCAGGGCGTCGAGCCCCAGCGCCTGGCCCCTGGCCGCTTGCGTTAATCCATCATCCCAATGAGGTTGCATCCCATGTCTGACACCTTCCAGCGTTACCCCAGCCACCTGCCCTACCCGTTCTCCAAGGCCATCCGGGTCGGTGATTTCTTGTACCTCAGCGGGCAAGTCCCCATGCCCCCCCTGGGCGAGGTGGTGCTCGGTGATATCCGCGAGCAGACCGAGGCGGCCATGGCCCGCATCGGCGAGACCCTGGCCGAATGCGGGGCGGGTTTCGAGCACGTGATCAAGGCCACGGTGTGGCTGTCGGACATGCAGCACTTCGCAGGCTTCAACGAGGTGTACAAGCGCCACTTCCACGACGGTTTCCCGGTGCGCTCCACGGTCGGCGGCGCCCAACTGGCGCTGGGGGTCGATGTCGAGATCGAAGTCCAGGCGTGGCTCGGCGCCCGTTGATTGACCCAGCACGATGCCCCGGGAGGCCATGAGCAGTGGCCTACCCTTAAGCCATAACAACAATAATGTGAGGCAAATCGTCATGAAAGAAAGTCTGAAAATCGCCGGTGCCTTTGTTGGCGTCATTGTCGGAGCAGGGTTCGCTTCCGGTCGGGAGCTGCTGCTGATGTTCGTGGATTTCGGCATCTGGGGGCTGCTGGGGTCGGTGGTCAGCGCCGCGCTCTTCATCTTTTTGGGCATGGCCCTGGCGGGCCTGGGCAGCCGGCTGCGGGCCAAGTCCCACAAGGACGTGGTGCATGCGTTGTGCGGGCGTTACCTGGGCACCTTTGTCGACCTGATGATCACCTTTTTCATGTTTGCGGTGACGGTGGTCATGCTGGCCGGGGGTGGGGCCTTGCTGGAACAACAGTTCGCCATCCCCGCCCTGTTCGGCAGCGCGGCGGTGACCCTGCTTGTGGTCGCGATCGTGTGCCTGGATGTGAAGAAGGTCATTGGCATGATCGGCGCCGTCACGCCGCTGTTGATCCTGACCGCGACAGGCGTTGCCCTGTATGGCGTCGCCACCCGGGGTTTGGGTTTCGGTGAACTCAACCAGCTGGCCAGCCAGCAAGACGCCGGCGCGAGCCATTGGCTGCTGGGCGCGTTGTTGTACGTGTCCTACAACATCGTGGCGGGGGTGCCGTTTCTTGCGATCATGGGCGGCGCCGCAAAATCCGAGAAACAGGCGATCTGGGGCGGCATCTTCGGCGGCGCGTTGCTCGGGCTGCTGATGCTGGTGATGAGCCTGGGCCTGCTGTCACGCCTGGACAGCGTGGCGGACCTGCCCATGCCCATGCTGTCCATCGCCACGGAGGTTTCGCCGGTCCTCGGCCTGCTGATGGCGGTGATCATTTTCCTGATGATCGTCAATACCGCTGTCGGCACCCTGTATTCCTTTTCGGCCCGATTGCTGCCGGCAGGCACCCGCACATTCCGCCTCGGCTCAGCCGCCGCCGGCGCATTGGCGTTTGCCGGCAGCCTGGTCGGGTTTGTCAGCCTGGTGGGTCAGGTCTATCCACTGTTTGGTTACCTGGGCTTTTTGCTGATTGGCGCCGTGGTCGTTGGTTGGCTACGTGCGGGACGCCTGGCCTCCCGGGCTTATTAACCGCTAAGGCGCGCGCTCGGCCAACGCCTCCAGCAGATCAGCAGACGGCACAAAGAACAAACCGCCGGTGACCGCCGTGCTGAAGTCCAGCAGGCGGTCATAATGGCCGGCGGGCCGGCCGACAAACATGTTCTGCAGCATCAGTTCCAGTGGCTGCGGTGAGCGCGCATAGCCAATGAAATAGGTGCCGAACTCCCCCGCTCCCGGCCGGCCAAAGGGCATGTTGTCGCGCAGGATTTTCACTTCCTCGCCATCCTGGGTAATGGTGGTCAAGGCACTGTGGGAATTGCTCGGCTTGACGTCATCCCCCAGCTCGATATCCGACAGCTTAGTACGCCCGATCACCCGCTCCTGGGCCTCGGTGGACAAGGCATTCCAGGCTGGCATGTTGTGCAGGTACTTCTGCACCAGGACATAGCTGCCACCGCTGAACGCCGGATCCTCCTCGGCGACGATGGTAAAGCCCACGGCCTTGCGCCCGGTGGGGTTCTCGGTGCCATCGACAAAACCGATGATGCTGCGCATATCGAAATTGCGGAAACCCTGGACCTCATCGACCACGCTCACCGCATCGCCGAGGGCCGCCATGATGTGCGTGGCCAGTTCAAAACACAGGTCCATCCGATCGGCGCGAATGTGCAGCAGCACATCCCCCGGCGTGGAGACCGCCATGCGCCCCGCCACACCGACCGCCTGAAACGGATGCAGGGACGCCGGACGCGGGCTACCGAACAAGGCATCCCAGGCCGTCGAGCCAAAGCCGCAGACACAGGTCAGGTTGCCATCGGGCACGCGCTTGCCGACGGAGCGTGTCAGGCCGGCGATATCGCCGCACCACTCGCGCACGGTCTTGGCCGCCTCATTGCCGGGGGCAAGGGTGGCGACCATGAATATGGCGGCGCTGGTAATAGGGCTACACACAGACTGGGGATCACTATTCGGGTTCATCGTCAGGGGTTCCACACGCAGCTCCACGGTTAAAGGAGAGAGTAAAAAATCCTACACCCATTACCAAACGATATAAATGACTGTGAGAGTTGACAGTTACGTCAGCGCCAGCGGCCACGTAGTTTTTGAACAGGGATATAAATCTCTAGGAGAGAATGATGGCGCATAACCCGATGGGCACCGACCCAACCGACGACGAAAACGATCCGATCTTCAATGCCACCACACAAAAGCGCAATGTAGTGGACCCGCGCACCGGTTTGTTTGAAGTCTATGTGCCCTTGCCGGCGGTGACCGGCAATACCGGCAACGGGCCAGTAATCGAAATGAGCCTGCACAATACCCCAGTGGTCAATAACGAAGCGGCACTGGGGGATGGTTGGTTCTATGCCATGACCACCTACAGCGAACGCCACAAGAAGCTCACCTTGCATTCCGGTGAAGTGTTGACGGTGGAAAAGGATAAAGATCTCAAGCAATCCGCCGTGATTGCGCAATGGAGCGCTGGCAAGCTAACCGTTCACCGCAAAGGTGGCCGCACGGAAGTGCTGACACTGCTGGCCAATACCGGCATTTACGTACCCGAGTCCCTGACCAGCGATGGTTACAACCACGTGACCCTGAGCTGGATGACCACCGCCCATGTCATCGACGCCAAAACCTACTACCAGATCCAGTTGACCGAAATCCGCGACGCCACCCGCAGCCTGCTCAAGGTGCAATACACCCCCGGGGACCCGACGGCCACGCCCGTCCTCAGTTCGGCCACGATGACCTTCTGGCCCGACGATGCCGTCGAAACCCTGAGCTACACCCTGGCCATCGAGGATTACGCCCTCAAGTCCATCAGCCTGGGGGCGGATATCAAAAGCAGTTTCGAGTACCTGGATCACCCGACCTGTGGCTGGCTGCTGACCAGCATCACCAGCTTCGACGGGCTCCAGGAGCAGGTGCAATACCTGGACAACGGGCTGACCTTCCCGGACAACCCCAAGCTGTCGGCGCTGCCGTGCGTCAGCACCCATACCCTGACACCCAATGGCGGCGGGACACCGGTCATCACCACCTATGTGTACCAGCGCCAGGACCCGGACCACTACCGCACGATCATGAGCGAGGGCGTGCCGGCTATTCGCACGACTACCTATAACTACAATGAACAGCACAACGTCACCTCCGAAGTTCTGGTTCAAGGTGGGGCCAGGACAGAAATAAAATACACGATGGTGGCGCAGGAAGATCTGTACAGACGCACGACGACCACTACCTATACCAAGGGCAACAAGAACCGTGAAAAAATCATCGACAACCACTTCGACGAGCATTCAGCCCTTAAGAAAAACGTGCAAAATGGAGTCACAACGGAGATCGGTTACCCTGTTCGCAGACTTGTCGAGACAGCCCCCAGCCAAGCTCTGAGGAAGGTTCATGCACTGCTTAGCGTCATGAAGGCGACGTCCAAACAGGCACCGACCCTAACCCCTCCTTTTGATTGGCCTCCGGACCTTCAGTTTGTGCTGTCGCCTTTTGAGTCAACTTATATTGATGCCGAACTCATCGAAACCCCCGGGCTACTATCAATTATTCCGGAACTGTTGCCCTTTTTAGCGTTGCTCTCCGGGTTGTTGAATGTGGCGCAGTTCAAGCAATACGGGTACACCGAAATACCGGGTCTAAATGAGCTCAAAGTCCAAAGCTGCTTACAGGGAGCTCTGGCGACGAACTCAGTTGCCGAGGGCGTCTTGACCGGTCAGTACATCGACTATTTCGTGAGTGATGACTTTCGCAAAGGTCGCCAAAAGATCTTTGGCCAGATGTCACTCAGCAACTACAACCTGATGCCAACCTATATAGAACCCATTCGCACGTACAATTATGTTCTAGGCGGCGTTGCCAACACTGAGCTGACCACCCAGACCACCGAAACCGACGCAACCGGCAACACCCGTACTTCGTCGCAAACCCATAGTGTCCTCAGTGGCCGTCTTGTCCGCCAGGTCGACAGCGATGGCAACCGTACCGAATTTGCCTACAACCCATATGGGCAGCTCATCACCCTGACCACCTGCGCCCAAAGCACCACGTATCGCCAGGTCACCACCTACACCTACCCCGCCCCGGGGCAAGTGGCAATCACCGACCCCAACGGGAAAACCCACTTGAGCCAGTACGACGGCCAGGATCGATTGGTCAGTGAGTACTTGCTCGAAGGCAGCCAACGCAAGCAAACCAAGGCGGTTACCTATGACCGCCTTGGGCGTGAACTGCGCATGTCGAGTTTTGATTACGACGAGAACGGGACTCAGCTTACCCTCTGGCAGGAAGCTCAGTACGACGACTGGAATGCCGTCAGCGGCCGACGCTACAGCGATGGCCGGGAAGACTTCAATCAGTATGACCCCATCGCGCTCACCCGTACGCAATGGACCGGCAAGGCCACCGACAAGCATGCCACCGTCACGTTCTATAACACGGACGAAACCATTAAGAAGATTGAATGGAAAGACCAGAACGGCACGGTTTATCAAACCCAGGCGGCCAGCTATACCCGGGCCAAGCAAGTGGAGCGGCTGCACACTGACAACGAATTCGGCTCCACCACGATTGACTATACCTACGATGGCAGCGGTCGGCTGCTGCAGGAGAAACACAGCGAAAAAGCTCCAGGATTGCTCGAGCCCTCCTTCATCTACAGCTACCACTACACCTACCCGGTGCATTGGCTGCTCAAAGAGGCCACGCAAATCGAGCTTGAGTCCGCCGGAAAACGCCAGGTCCTGGGCAAACGCAGCTTCGACAGTTGGGGCCGGGTGACTTCACTGACCCGTGGCAGTTGCACCGAGACCTACACCTACACCGGTACAAGTCCGGTGCCCGCCACCACCGTGACCGCCGACGGCCGCACGCTCAAGCATGACTACATCAAGGAATTGGGCAATCGCCTGGCCAAGGTCAGCACGGTGGATGGCAGCGCACAGAAGACGTTCACCTACGCCTATGGCACACAAGGTATTGCCACGGCATCCGAGGGCGAACATTTCCTCCAGTACAACCATGACCTCTATCTGAATATCACCCAACAACGGGTGCAAACCGAGCCTGGTCAAAGCAAGGAAGTGCTTTACACCCACTCACCAGGCGCACGCTTGCTCAACAGCACCGACGCACAGGGTCAGCAGACGCTGTTCATCTACAGCCGTAACGGGCAACGCTACGCGACTAATAACTATCATTTCACCACCAGCCATAATTACGATGATCAGGGACAGTTTCAGGAAGAAATCATCGTCGGCCCTTATAACCTGGCGCCCATCTCCCCAATAACCTTCAAGGTGAATTACACCCACGACTCACAACAACGTGAAACCAGCCGCCAGTTCACACTCACCGATAAAGTTGACCTCCTGCTGGAAAACACCTATTACACCGATGACAAACTGAAATCTGCCCAACTGAAACAGGGCACCGCCGTGCTGGGCTCCCGCAGCCTGACTTATACCCCCGGCGGCCGGCTTATGGCCTGCACCACTACCGGTGTCTGGCGGCCAAAGACACCGGCCAACAAAAACATCGACAAGCAGGAGTTCACCTACGACGCACTGGGGAATGTACTCACATGCATCACCACCTTTGGCAGCGCAAAAAACACCGCGACCTACACCTACGATGCCGCCAATGGCTATCGTCTTGCGAAAATCCAGAACAGCCATGGGGATTACAGCGCGTCTGCCACCTTGAGCTATGACGCAGCAGGACGGGTGACCCGGGATCAGGCGGGCAAGACCTACAGCTATGACTGGCTGGGACGGCTGATCCAGGCCGGCAGTACGTACTACAGCTACGACCCTTCCGACCGTCTGATGACCCGTGATGACGGCGGCGGACCGAGCCAGATCATCTACAACGGGCTCAAGGCCTGTGGGGACTACTCGCCTGGGAATCTCGATAGTAGCCGCAACCTCAACCCCGGCAGTGCCGCCTGTACCGCACAACAGATCAAGCGCTCCGGGGTCCAGAGAACGCTGTTCGAGCTGAGGGATATCAACGGCAGTGTAGTGGCCAGCTATGACGCCCAGGCACAAACCCTCAAGCATCATGCGTATACCGCCTTCGGCGAGCACTTTTCCGAGGAGAGCGACTCGGTACTGGGCTTCAATGGCGAATACCGCGACAGCAGCACCGGTCAGTACCCCCTGGGCATGGGCGGTCGCTGGTATGACCCTGTCACCGGGCGGTTTCGTATCCCGGATGACCTGAGCCCGTTCGGCAAGGGCGGGCCGAATCTCTATGCCTATTGCGCCGAAGGAGATCCGGTCAATTATCGGGACCCCACCGGACACTATTCCGTGGATCAGCAACTACGAAAGATTTGGGGAGACAAGTTGCCTGGCCCCTTCGGACTAGGGCCCGCAGGATCGTTGATTCATACGATACTGTGGGGAGGGATCGGCGTATTGACCGCTGTGATGACAGGAGGGGCATCCCTGTTACTAACGGCAGCCGCAGTCGCATTTGCCGTGACCTCGCTTGCCACCGGCATTGCCTCGGTGATAGTCAGTTCTTCAGACCCCACCGCCTCCCGCATCCTGGCCTGGATCTCCCTGGGCACAGGGGCACTGGTCGGGCTGGGGACGCTGGCGGCCAAAGTGGTGAGGCTTGGCATGTATCTGGGGCGGTCTCTGCCGTCGGTCGCCAGGAACCTTGTCAGCAAGGCGTCAACCACAGTGGTCAAAACCCTCAGGCAGTCACACGTGGTCCGGGGCATTGAGCGTATCTGGGCAATGGCGTCCCCCCGCACAAACGTGAGCGGGCTGGGTCTCTACAACGATCAGTCGCTAATGATCCAACGTGGAGCGTCAAGCCCGTTAGACATAGGAGACGTGAACACACTCTTGTTCGTGACTTCCGGGGTCTTGGGGAATCTGGAGGTCCTTGAGTCTGAGCCTGCACAGCTTGCCGATACTTTTGTCGGGGATATTACGTGGTTGCCCTTCGGCAAATTCGACAGTTTGTGGCTGAAGATCAGGGTCCGATAAGGTCGGTGCAGCCTTGAACTACACCAAAGGCACGCGTACCTCAAGCTGACCGAACAGGGCCTGATGCCCTGCTCGGTTAGTGATTGTCGCTAACCACTGCCAGAGCAGCGCCTAAAGCAGCGTCCAGGTATAACTGAGGATCAACCGGTTCTCATTGATATCACTGCGGTAGTTTGATCGCGCCATCACATTGCGCAGGCGAATCCCCAGGCCGCTGAGCACGCCGCTTTGCACGGCATACCCGATATCCAGGTCACGCTCACGGTCGCGACCTTCATAGCCGGCACCGGTGTTGACGTTGTTGCCCGTGATATAGCGCACCGTGGTCGTCAGCCCCGGCATCCCCAGCGCGGCGAAGTTGTAGTCATGGCGCACCTGCCAGGAGCGTTCGTCGGTATAGGCGAACTCGTAGGTGGGCACCTCGTTGCCCAGCGGCGTGATATTGGCAAACACCCGTGGGAAAGCGCTGTCGCCATACATCGCCTGATAACCGACAGAGAAGGTGTGGCCACCACGCTTGGCCGACAGCAGCGAGAAAAAGGCCTGGTTGTCGATCTTGCCGAGTAACTGCCCGCCCTCCTCGCGTGCCGTGTAGTAGCCCAGGTTGGCGCCCAGCACCCACGTCCCGAACGGCTGGCTGTGCTTAAAGCCGATAAAGTCCTGGGCGTAGATGTCCTGCAACTGGCCATGCCAGAGGCTGACGCTGCTGCGCTCGCGATTAAAGGCATAGTCGCCGCCGACATAGTTGAAGGCATCGCTCTGTGCCCCGCGCTGCGGCATATGGCCGAGCATGGCAATCATCTTGCTGTCACCGGCCTCGTTGCGCAGGCTGGTAGTGCTCAAGTGCCCGGCCTGTAGCGTAAGGCCCGCGATCTCGCTGGAGCTGAGGTTCAGCCCCTGGTAACTGGGCGGCAGCAGGCGGATATCGCTGAAGGCCAGTACCGGCAGGTTGGGTTGCAACTCACCGACTTTCAACTCGCTGCGCGAGACCCGCGCCTTGAAGGTCAGGCCCAGGCGGCTGTAGTCGTCGGCGGCGCGCCCATCGTCCTTGACCGGTAGCAGGCCGCTATTGACCCGGTCCGGGCTGCTGTCGAGCTTGAGGCCCAGGGTGCCCAGGGCATCCAGGCCAAAGCCCACGGGGCCGGGGGTATAACCGGATTTATAGGTGAGGATAAAGCCCTGGCCCCACTCCTGGGCCTTGGACTGTTGGTTGGCGCCAACGATGTCGGAAAAATCGCGGCTGAAGTAATAGTTGCGGGCCTGCAAGGTGGCCGTGGAACCCTCGAAAAAACCACCCTCGCCCGCCACTGCCGCAAGGGGCAGCCCTAGCAGGGAAAGCCAGATACGTTGTGTGTTCATGTCGTTGCTCTTTGTTTTTATTATCGACAGGGGTGTAGCTACAGCGCCTGGGCGGCTGGCAACGCAATACGGGTGCGCCGCTCATTCAGGGCGAACACCGTCATCGCCAGCGCCGCCACGGCACCGGGAATGGCAAAGGCCATAAAGTTCAGTTGCAGGGGCAGTTCGATCGCCATCAGCGCGCCGCCCAACAGCGGGCCGACGATAGCGCCATTGCGCCCGATGCCGGAGGCCCAGCCCAGGCCGGTGGCGCGGATCGACAAGCCATAGAGCTGCGCCGCCCCGGCATACAGGAGGATTTGGGTGCCGATGGTGGTGGCGCCGGCGATAAAGATCAGCAGGTACAGGACCGGCATCGGGCTGTTGATGCCCAGCAGGCTGATGGAGACTACGGCGGCCGCAAAGAAGCTGATCACCACTTTCACCAGGTTCAACCGATCCCCCAGCCGCCCGCCGAGCAGCGCCCCGGCCATGCCACCGAGGTTCAGCGCAATCAAAAACGACAGGCTCGACCCCAGGCTGTAGCCGGCCCCGGCCATCAGTTTGGGCAGCCACGAACTCAAGGCATAGACCATCAGCAGGCAGCAGAAAAATGCCGTCCAGATCATGGCTGTGCGTACCGCCAGGCCATGGCGAAACAGCTCCACCACCGACGCGCCCTGGCGTTTGACGTCCGTGATGAGCAGTTCATCCAAGGGGTTGATCGGCGTGCCTGGCGACAGGCGATTGAGCAGCGCCCGGGCCTGTTCCATCCGGCCCTGGCGGATCAGGAACCCGATGGACTCGGGCAGCCACAACACAATCAACGGCAACAGCAGCAGCGGGATGACCGCCACGAAAAACATCGACGACCAGCCGTAGGCCGGCAGCATGAAAATCCCCACACTGGCGGCGAGCATGCCCCCCAGGGAATAGCCGCTGAACATGAAGGCCATCAAGGTGCTGCGTACTTTTTTCGGTGCATACTCGTTGATCAGTGCGGCGGCATTGGGCATCAGCCCACCACAGCCAAGCCCGGCGATAAACCGGCAGATGCCGAACTCCGTGGGGCTGCTGGCAAAGCCGTTGACCACCGTGGCGACGCTAAATAACGCAAAGCAAAAGACGATGCCTTTCTTGCGCCCGAAGCGGTCGGCCAGGGTGCCGAAGATCAGCGCGCCGAACATCATGCCGAACAGCGCATAACTGCCCAGGGCGCCGGCTTGCAAGGGCGTCAGGCCCCACTCGCGCATGATCGACGGCAGGACCACGCCATAGATAAACAAGTCATAACCATCAAAGATCAACAGCAAGGCACACAGGCTGACAATCAACCAGTGGAAGCGGTTGAACGGGGCATTATCGATAATCGAATGAACGTCATGGGTACGCATGGCAGTGCTCTCATTATTGTTGTTGTGAGTCAGTGTCTGCAGGTGGAACGCTATTAGCCGAGGTCGCCACCGCCTACCGGCAAGGTCACGCCGGTGATGTAAGAGGCTTCGTCAGAGGCCAGGAACAGGATCGCGCCCACTTGCTCGTCGATGCTGCCGTAGCGTTTCATCGGGCTGCTGTCCAGGGTCTGGTCGACGATCTGCTGGTACCACACGCGCTCCTGCTCGCTCTGCGCCTGGCTGTTGCGCGGGATGCGGCGCGGCGGGGCCTCGGTGCCGCCCGGCGCGGTGGCGTTGACGCGGATGCCGCTGCCGGCGGTCTCCAGGGCCAGGCAGGCGGTCAGGGCATTCACCCCGCCCTTGGCCGCGCCATACGGCACCCGGTTGACCCCACGCGTGGCGACCGAAGACACGTTGACGATGGCGCCGCTGCCCTGCTCCAGCATGTAGGGCAGCACGCAATGGCAGCACCACAGGGTGGGGAACAGCGAGCGGCGCACTTCGGCCTCGATTTGCGCCTCGGCGTAGTACTCGAAGGGCTTGGCCCAGATGGTCCCGCCCACATTGTTGACCAGGATATCGATGCGCCCGAAACGCACCTGGGCGGCGGCCATCACCTGGGCGCACTCGGCATGCTGTTCCAGGTCGGCGGTGAGGGTCAGCACCCGCGGGTGCTGCACTTCGTGCACCAGTTCCGAGCGATCGACCGCGACCACCCAGGCCCCCTCCTCCAGCAACCGCTCGGCCACGCGCCGGCCGATGCCCTGGGCGGCGCCGGTGACCAGCGCAACCTTGGTGTCAAAACGTAGAGTCATGCTGATTTCCTCAGGCGGCGTCAGAGCTCGCGACAGCGTTAGGGGTGAACTTCTCGTAATGGAAACTGGCCGGGCTCACGCCCTGGCTCTTGAAGTGCTGGCGCACCGCATCGACCATTGGCGGCGGCCCGCACAGGTAGACGTCAATATCGCCGTCATTGAGCACCTCGCTGGCCATATGCTGGGTGACATACCCCTGGCGTGGGTGTGCGGTCTGCGGGTCGGCCACGCAGGTGACAAGCCTGAGGTTGGGCAGCCGCGCAGCGAAGGCCTCCAGGGCCTCGACCAGCACCAGGTCCTGATCCCGCGTCACCCCATAGATCAGGGTGATCGGCCGGGTTTCCCCGCGCAGGGCCAGCACTTCAAGCATCGACAGAAACGGCGCCAGGCCAGTGCCGCCGGCCAACAACAGCAGCGGCCGCACCACCTCACGCAGGTAAAAACTGCCCAGTGGCCCGGTGATCAGCACGCTGTCGCCCGGCTGGGCGCGTTCCAGCCAGCCGCTCATCAACCCGCCCGGCACATGCTTGATCAGGAAACTGGCCAGCGCCTCCCCGGGGCGGCTGCTGAATGAATACGAGCGGGTTTGCCCACTGTCGGGCACGTCGATATTCACGTACTGCCCGGGCAGAAACACCGGCGCGTGGTCCAGCTCGAAACTCACCTCCAGCGCGGCATCGGCATGCCGGGTGATGCTCGCCAGTGTCGCGGCAAAGCGCGTGGTGCCGGTCTTGCAGGCACTGGACGGCACCGGCACGGCAATCACGCAATCAGAATGCGGCACCATCTGGCAGGTCAGCACCTGGCGCTCCTGGGCTTCATCCGCACTCAGGGCGTCTTCGATGTAGTCGTCGCCCAAGTCGTAGGCGCCGGTTTCACAGCGGCACTTGCAGGTGCCGCACACCCCGTCCGAGCAGTCCATGGGCAGGTTGATACGTTGGCGGAAAGCGGCATCGAGGACCTTCTCCCCCACCTGGCAGTCGATAAAGCGGGTCACCCCATCCTCGAAGTTCAGGGCAATGGCATACGTCATGGCGGTGTCCTCAGATGTGGTAGATGTCGATGACCTGGTGGATGTAGTCGTTTTTCAGCACCACCTTCTTGCGCGTGATCAGCGGCTGCTCGCCGCGGATATCCAGGCCATAGAACGAGGTGCCGAAATAGCTGTCCGTGGTCTTGTAGCGGTGGCTGAGGGTGTGCCAATTGAAACGCAGCTCCACCTGCGCGCCATCGTCGGCCAGCACTTCGAGGTTACAGAGCATGTGCACGGTGCGCGGCTCGGGCGTGCTGGCGCTGGAGCGTTCGGTCTTGATCCGAAAGATGCGGTCTTCCAGGCCGTCGCGGCTGGGGTAGTAGATCAGCGAGATTTCGCTTTGCGGGTCTTCGGTGAGGGTGTCGTCGTCATCCCAGGCAGGCATCCAGAATTGCACCTTGGGCGAATAACACGCCAGCCACTCATCCCACTGGCGGTCATCCAGCAGACGTGCTTCGCGGTAGAGAAAGTCCAGCAGGCGCTCACGGGACAGGCTCATGGCTGCACCTCCCGGTCGCTGGCGATCAGGCCTTGCTGTTCACGTTCGATCGCACGCTGCAGGCTTGCGGCCCAATGCGCGTGCTGGCGCACGAACAAGCCCTCGTCTTCGGTTTTTACCCCGCTGAGCTGCGGCTGCATGCCCATGGCCCGGGCATTGTCGTCGGCCCCCTCAACCCACTGCTTGGCGCCACGGCTAAGGTCATTCCACAGGGTGGTCGCGCCCTGGTAGCCGGTCTGGCAGGCGCGGAACTCTTCCAGGTCATCCGGGGTTCCCATACCGCTGACGTTGAAGAAGTCTTCGTACTGGCGGATACGTGTGGCCCGCTCCTCGGCACTTTCACCAATCGGCGCCATGCAATAGATCGTCACTTCGGTCTTGTCCACCGCAATGGGCCGCACCACACGGATCTGCGTGGAGAACTGGTCCATCAGGTACACATTGGGGTAGAGGCACAGGTTGCGGGTCTGGTCGACGATAAAGTCGGCGCGCTCCTGGCCCAGGCGCTCGGCCAGCGCCGCGCGGTGGGCATGCACCGGGCGCACTTCGGGGTTGAGCAGGCGCGTCCACAGCAGGATATGCCCGTGATCGAAGGCGTAGACCCCGCCCAGGCTTTTCGACCAGCCATTGGCGTCGACAGTGCGTGTGCCTTCGGCCTCGTAATTGCGCCGGCCCATGGTCGCCGAATAGTTCCAGTGCACGGAGCTGACGTGGTAGCCGTCGGCGCCGTTCTCGATCTGCAGTTTCCAGTTGCCGTCATAGACATAGGACGAACTGCCGCGCAGCACCTCCAGGCCCAGGGGGGCCTGGTCGACCATCTGGTCGATGATGACCCGGGTCTGGCCCAGGTAATCACTCAGTTCCGGCACCGCCTCGCTGAGGCTGCCGAACAGAAAGCCACGGTAGTTTTCAAAACGCGCCAGGCGCTTGAGGTCGTGGGAGCCGTCACAGTCGAAGCTGTCCGGGTAGGCCCCGGTCTTGCCGTCCTTGACCTTGAGCAGCTTGCCGGCGTTGCTGAAGGTCCAGCCGTGGAATGGGCAGGTAAAGGAACCCTTGTTGCCCTGCTTGCGTCGGCACAACATGGCGCCGCGATGGGCACAGGCGTTGACCAGGCCATGCAGGGTGCCTTGTTTGTCGCGGGTGATCACCACCGGTTGGCGGCCGATCCAGGTGGTGTAGTAGTCGTTGATGTGCGGCACCTGGCTTTCATGGCCCAGGTAGAGCCAGCCGCCCTCGAAGATATGCTTGATCTCCAGGGCAAACAGGTCGGGGTCGGTAAAAATGTCGCGGCGGCAGCGGAACACCCCGGTCGCGGGATCTTCCTGAACGGACTCGCGCAGTTGTACAGCGAGGCGGTCGAGTGTACTGGTCATGGGGCAGGCCCTCCGTTGTTCTTGTATCAGGCGCCCTCACCGTACGTGTTCGTCCCACTCCTCAATATCCGCTTCCTGCACATCAGTATCCGGCTGGCGCAAGCGCCTCAGCGATGGCGCTTCCAGGTCTGCGAAGGCAGCTCGCCAAAGCGTTTGCGATAGGCCTCGGAGAAACGCCCCAGGTGCATAAAGCCATAGTCCAGCGCCACTTCCGTCACGCTGCGCGCGGTGCTCAGTTGCAAGCGTGCGTGCACCTGCTCCAGCTTGCGCCGGCGTACGTAGTCACGGGGCGACAGGCCCACCTGGCGCTCGAATAGGCTGTACAGCGAACGCTCGCTGACCTTGGCCACCGCCATCAACTGCTCGATGCTGATGTCTTCACCCAGATGCTCCTCGATAAACTCGCGCACCGCCTCGAAGCCCCCCCCTTGCGCCGCCTGGGGCACCACCCGCAATACGTTGCTGGCCAGCAGCGCCAACAGCTTATTGGCCACAATCCGCTCATACAGGTCCTGCACGTGTGGCTCGGCGGCATTCTCCGCCTCATGGCAGATCAGGCCCAGCAACGGCAAAAAACCGCCCAGTTCACTGAGCGCATGGCGCGCCGCCGCAAAACGGATCCCCGGCTGCGGCAGCGTCCAGTGCTGCGCCAGGCAAGCGTTTTCCAGCAGGCGTACCGGCAACTTGATGATGAATTTCTCGCAGTCGGCCGAATAGGTCAGGTCCACCGGGTCATCGGGATTGATCAGCAGAATCTCGCCCGGCCCGAACACCTGCTCTTCGCCCCGGGAATCGGAGCGGCAGTGCCCCGTCAGCAGGATCTGCAAGTGATAAATGCTCTCCAGCGCCACCGACGTGACCCGCACCGGCGCGCCATAGCTGATACGGCACAAGTCCAGGCTGGAAAAGGTCCGGTGGCTGATGCTCGCCATGGGCCGGCCCCTGGGCGGTAGGCGAATACAGTGGCTGCCTACATGCTGATTGACATAATCCGACACGGCATAGGCATCGGCACCCTGGAAAATCTGGCTGCGCTCACTCAATAGCACGGTCATGGTGCGCCTCTTTATAGTTATTGGCCTCAGGCTGAGGCGTGGCGTCGCAAGCGTCCAATATGGATAAGGTCTGACGGGATACCCTGCAGGTATGGTCAGCTTTGCCTAGGTCGATAATCCGCACTAGGCCGGGCATCATGCGGCGCACGACAATCTGGGTGGCGACATGTCTTGATACGTGTTTACCTGGACGATTATCTCGATTGATGTTGCAAGAACTCAGACAGCCTTGGCGCCGCCTTACATAAACAAGGATCATTATGTTGCGCAAAAGTCAGATCATTACCTTCCCGGCCCTGATCGCATTGTCATTGTTACTCACCGGCTGTCCGCCACCCGCCGAATTCACGCAGTGGAAACGCACGTCCACGAGCGCAGACGGTGTTAAAGCGGCCATGACGGAATGTGGCGACCCGGTAGACACTTCAATGATGCATTTACCAATAAACGAGCGGGTGCTGCAGTTCCAGTGTATGCAGCGCCTGGGTTTTAAGCGTAAAGATGGGTTTGAGTTTTGTGAAGTCATGAAGGATATTCCGGCGTGCGTCGAAGAAAAAAATGGTCGCCCGCTTAGCCTGTCCCAACTCGAAGCATTGCCGTATGGCGAAGATGAAGGCTTCTATCCAATAAAACCCGACTCTGGTCGGTATGAAGACATGCAGGTCACCTGGCGTAAAGTGGGCGCATCACGCCACTTCTCGGTACAACTTGCCAATAATCATGAAGCGCTGCCGGTCATGTACGCCTGCGGATATCCGAAGCCACTCGGGTCGAATTCGCAAGTCGCCAGCATCGGACGCACAGCCAAAGTGCAACGCTGCATGATAGATCATGGCTTTGAACCGAAAGAGGATAGGGTCTTGGTTTGTCGACCTTATCCCCAAGTGACGGGTTGTAAAAGCACCCCTGAAAACAGGGGCTGATTTTATACTGTTGCGCCTCGTAGCCCATTCTGACTTGGGTTCATAGGGCGGGCTCGTCCAGCCAACCGGCGAACAAACGGAGGGCTGGCCACCCTACTACTCGACCATAAGCCCGCGACGCACTCGCCCCGCCCTTTTATAGGCTCTGACCACCGTATTGCTCTCACAAGAAATAATCCCCTCCAAGGCTCCCATCCGGGCAGTTGAGACAGTCCACAGATCATGGATATCACGACACAACACATGCCAAAACAACTGCGAGCCTCCACTGGTACCGAACAGGCAGCGCGTGTGTTCATCCTTGGCCAGCTCCAGGGCAACCCCCTCCGCCGCCCCCGGTCGGGTTTGCAACGACAGGATCGCCTCGACCCCATAGCCCACCAACAGAGGCTCAAGCTCTACACGAAAGGTCAGGGCATTGCTATCGACAAGCCCACTCAGCATCCGCTGAACCTTCGGTTCACTGACGCCACAGGTTTCCGCCAGCACGCCCAGGCTGGCCCGACCATCCAGCATTAACGCCCCCAGCAGCCGCATCTCGTCAGCACTCAGGCTCACAGGCCCAGCCAGCACCGGCTCAGTAGGCACCGACCCATCGATCCGCCAGCGACTGGCGCGCCGGAACGACCTGAGGACCACTTGCGATTGAACCTGCCTTACCCCTGGCACCAGCGGCAGCTCTCGCACCACCATGTCAGACAGCGCCTCCACGCTCGGTAAGTTGATCTCGGTGAAGATGTCGAACTCTCCCGTTGTCGCCATGACCACCTGCGTCTGCGCCAACTGCGCCAGGTGCTCCGCCACTTCCCTCTGGCGCCCGTCGGCGACCCGAATCCACGCATGCAGCACCGGGCCGCCACCGACGACAACCGGATCAAGCTCGCCGATCACCCGGATATACCCACTGTCCATCAGGCGTTGCAGGCGGCGTGAAAGCGTCCGCTCGGCCACATCGCAGCACGCACTCAGGTCGCGCCAGGTGCCGCGTGGGTTGGCTTGTAGCGCAATCAGGCAGGCCAAATCGGTTTCATCCAGCGCGAAATGTCTTTTTTCATCCGTATAGACGATTTACGAGACCATATTCTTACAATACCTTAATTCAAGTGGCCAAATTAAAACAAAACAAAGCCGCGCATGTCCAAAAATAATTAAAATTCAAAACCAAAGGCACAAGCCAATGAATTATGCGACTCAAACGTCCCAAGCGGTAAAGCCGCAGGTATCCACCGCGCGTAAAATTGCGGCAGGCAGCATTGGCAATGCAGTGGAGTGGTTCGACTGGACGATCTATGCGTCGTTCGCGGTGTTCTTTTCAACACAATTTTTTCCGAAAACTGACGAAACGGCGTCCTTACTGGCGACGTTCGCTATTTTCGCCGTCGGTTTCTTCATGCGTCCAATCGGTGGCTGGGCGCTAGGCATCTACTCGGATCGCTATGGCCGCAAATCCGCATTGGGGGTCACCATCATGCTGATGGCCGGCGGCTCACTGATGATCGGCATTACCCCCACCTACGAGCAGATCGGTCTGCTCGCCCCGTTTTTGCTGGTGATCGCGCGACTGATGCAAGGCTTGTCGCTGGGCGGTGAATACGCGTCCGCCTCTACTTACCTGGCCGAGTTAGCGCCAGATCACCGTCGCGGCTTCTTTTCGAGCTTTGTCTTCTTCAGCTCCGCCGCTGGCATTCTGACCGCATCGGCGATCGGCTGGGCCCTGACCACCCTGCTCACCGACGAGCAGATGAGAGAGTTCGGCTGGCGCATTCCGTTCCTGCTCGGCGCCCTGGGCGGTATCGCAGGCATTTGGCTGCGGATGTCGGTGCCTGAAGCTGAAGCCTCCACGCCGCAACCCCCCAATAAGGTAGAAAAGCAGCCGCTACGCACCCTGCTGCGCGATTATCCGCGCGAGACCCTGCGCATTGTGGGCTTTTCGATCCTCAGCACATTTGCCTTTTACCTGTTCGTTATCTACATCCCAACCTATGCCATCCGGGCGCTGCACGTAGCGTCTTCGACAGCCTTTGCGGCCAATACGGTTGCCATGGTCGCGTTCATGCTCGTGCACCCACTTTTCGGCATGCTCTCTGACAAGTTCGGGCGCAAGCCGCAACTGATCGCTTTTGCCCTGGGTTACCTGCTGTTCTTCTACCCGATCATTACCAACATGCAGCCGACGTTCTCGTCGATCCTGATGGTGGAGCTGTTCGGCCTGTTGCTCTACGCGCTTTATACCTCGATCGCGCCAGCCATCATGTCCGAGCAGTTCCCCAGCAGCGTGCGCGCCGTCGGCATTGGTGCGCCCTACAACCTGATGGTGGCCTTGCTCGGCGGTACGACGCCTTACCTGCTGACCTGGTTGCAGAGCCATGGCCAAGAGAGCTGGTTCTTCTATTACGTGCTCGCAGGCGCCGCGCTCACCCTTGTGACCTTCATCAAAATGCCAGAGACCGCCGGAAAGTCACTGAAATAGGCACTGGCTCGAACAACGCGATGCAATCCCCGTCAACGACCGTCGAACACGGGGATACCGACTCACCCATCTTAGAACCCAGACATTATGCGCGAACAATCCGAAGCCCTTTGTTTCCAGACTGCCCGGCAGATTGCCCATCTGATCGCGACCCGGCAGATCACCTCGCGCGCCGTCACGCAATATTTTCTCGACCGTATTGCCCGCAGCAGTGCGCTTAACGCCTTCACGGTCGTGTTCCCGGAGCAAGCCTTGGCGGCAGCCGATGCCGCCGACAGTGCGCTCGATACCGGTCACTCCTTGAGCCCATTGCATGGCGTGCCGGTGGCCATCAAGGACAATATCGAAATCGCCAACACCCTGGCCTCGGCAGGTTCGTTAAGCCGCCTGACGGCTATCAGTTCCGCGACCAGCACCGTCGTGCAACGATTACAGGCGGCCGGCATGGTGATCCTGGGCAAGACCCAGATGACCGAGTTTGCCTTCGGCTTATCTGGACAAAACCCGACCCGAGGCACGCCCTGGAACCCCTGGGACGCCAAGCAGCAGCGTGCCCCGGGCGGATCCTCTTCAGGCGCGGCGGTCGCTGTCGCCGCCGGGCTTGCCCCGATTGCCGTCGGTGGGGATACCGGCGGATCGATACGCGCTCCCGCCTCGCTGAATCATTTGGTCGGCTTCAAGCCGTCCAGCGGACTCATCAGCGTCGACGGTGTCGTTCCACTGGCACCAAGCCTGGACGTGCTGGGCCCCATCGCCCGCGACGTTGACGACGCCCATGCGCTCACAGCCATCATGGCCAGCCCGTCTACCGGCACTGGGCTGAACGTTCAGTCTGAACTTGCTAGCAAGCTACTGCCCGCCACGCCGGGCACAGTGTTCGTACTGGACCAGGGGGCGTTCCCCAGTGCGCTGTCCATGGGCACCCGCCGGGTCTGGGATCAGGTATTGGTCAATCTGCACGCGGCCGGCTGGACGCTCGAGAACTGGGCTCCCCAGGCTGAGTTGGATATCGGCCAGCTTTCCGAGTGCAACTCGATGATCATTGCCTATGAGGGCTATCGCCAGTTTGGGCACCTTGCGCATGACCCCGCGCAGCTACTCTGGAAGGTGGTACGCCATCGAATCCTGGCGGGCGCGGATATCAGCCGCGACGCCTACGAACACGCCATTGCACAGCGTGCCAAGGCAGCCGAGGCCTTCACACGAGCGATCGGTTTATCCGGTGTATTGTTGATGCCTGTCAGCGGTCACGGTGCCTTGCCCCTTGATGACGAAGACACCCACCACGCCAGTATTGGCCAGTTCAGCCGAGCGGGTAATTACCTCGGCACTCCAGCAATCGCCCTGCCAGCCGGTTTCGATGAAGCCCAGATGCCGATTGGCGTGCAGCTGCTATCCCCGGTGTCTACCGACATGCACTTGCTGAAAATAGCGAGCGCGATGGCACCTTCACTCTTGCTTGACGCGCGCAAGCCTGCGCTTGAGCGGTGGGGGCTTTAAGCCGGGAGCCATCCGAGCAGCATCTAGCGGCACGCCTCCAGTCAGGCCAATGCAGCCTCTGCTGCGGCCGCCTGACGTCATCATCACAAAACAATAAGAATCATCTGATTCTAACTTCGGATCTGACCAGATAGATTACTGGCGTAGCAGGCTACTGTAAGGAACGGCAATGCACGCCCTGAGTCGCCAAATGCAACAAACAATTTTTACAATGAGCTTTTTGATGATGGACATACTAAAACCAGCGACCCTTACTGCACTGTTAATTTTATCGTGGAACGCGACAGCGGCAACATGCTCTTTTTATCCGGGTCACCAGCAAAGCACAGTCAAATTTACGCTCCCCCTTACAATATCGCTTCCACGCGACGCGCCGAACGGGACCGTTTTATATGAAAGCCCACCCAGCACACTTCAGAACGTTGCAAGCTCGTTTAAGTGCACGAGTGAATCCAGCAAAGGCGTGATAAATAGTGTTGGTTCTACCGTACCCGACGCCGTTACATTCCCAATTGGAGATACGGGAATCGCTTGGCAATGGTTACGTATTGATACCGATAAGCTGTTAAAAGGCTTTCCAGGCTCAATAAAGCAAAAGGTGGGTGGTTTTGGTTACAACGGGACCTCTCATGCGATTCGATTAATGAAAATTGGAAATATTTCTAACTCCCGAATTGCTCCTGGCATCCTCGGCCGCGACGCTATAGGCGGAACCGAACCATTAGCCATGGAAATTATTGGTGCTGGAACGTCCGTAATTCCACAATCATGCGAAACGCCGGACGTTCAAGTCGACATGGGGCCTCACGATATCAGCTCATTTCCAACGATGGGGGCTTATTCCAAATCGGTACAGTTCAATATCAAGGCTAACAACTGCCCGACAGGCATGAACAAAGTCACCTATTCCTTGAAAACAACGCCGGGCAGCCCTGTGCAAGATGTATTTAACGGGACGATTAGTTTAAATCAAAGCTCAAAGGCTAAAGGTTTGGCTTTGCAAATACTCGGCGAGAACGAAGAACCTGTTGTCTTCGACCAAGACTACACCGCAGGCAACTATTCAGCTTCAGGAGGGAGTTTTACCATCCCATTAGCTGGGCGATACATTCGGATACTACAAACGGGAAGTAAAGGCGGGTTCGATCCAGGGATGGTCCCTGGAACTGCCAACGCAGAGCTCTGGTTCATCATGAGTTACCTTTGAACCAACCCTAAGCGTTAGCGCCTTGGGGCGCCGTACATTGCTGACAACGCCCGCCCCCCTCAAAGCCGAAACCGCCCCACCGACTGCGCCAACTGCCCCGCCAGTGCCGACAACTCATCCGTCGTCCCCGCCGTCTGGCCAATCACCCGGGTATTGCCCTCCGACATCCCGGCAATCATCTCGACCTGATGCGCAATTTCATTACTGGCCAGGCTTTGTTCGCCAATGGTGCGCGTGATGTCGTGGACCAGTTGTGTGGTGTTCAACGTCGCATCCAGAATCTCGCGAATCGCACGTTCCACATCGGCCGTGACCGCCATGCCTTTATCCACCTGGGCCACACCGGCTTCCATGCTGGTCACCGCCTCGCGGGTACTTTGCTGGATGCGCGAGACCATGCTGGCGATTTCCTGGGTGGAAGCACTGGTGCGCCCCGCCAGGCTGCGCACTTCGTCGGCCACTACGGCAAAACCGCGGCCCTGCTCGCCAGCGCGGGCGGCTTCGATGGCCGCGTTGAGCGCCAGCAGGTTGGTCTGGTCGGCGATGCCCTTGATCACCTGGATAATGCTGTAGATCCCTTCGGACTCCTTGTCCAGTGTGCGGATCACCTGGGCCGATTGTTGCGCCGACTGGGCGATGCCGTCCATATCGCTCACGACCTGGTGAATGACCTGCCCACCGTTCTTGGCCAGGGTTTCGGCCTGGTTGGCCATTTCCAGGGCGTGCACGGCATGCCGGGTGATTTCCTCGATGCTGGCGGTCATTTGACTGGTGGCGGCCGACATGGTCCCCGCCGCCGAACTCTGCTGCTGGCTGCTGACGGCCACCTCATGGCAACCGCTGCTCAACTGCTGGCTCATACGGGTGATGCCCTGGGCGTTGTTGCGCACCGCCTCAATCATGCCGCGCAAGTCATGCTGCATGACCGCCAGGCTGCGGATCAGCATACTGGCCTCATCGCGGCCGACAGCTTCGGGAATCGATTCGCTGAGGTTGCCGTGGGCAATGCTCTCGGCAATCTGCCGCGCCAATTGCAACGGCCGCATGATGCTGCGGGTAACCCAATAGCCTTGGGCGCTCAGTAACAACAGGCACAACACCAGCACCACGCCGAGGGTGAAGTTGGCGCTGCGCACGGTTTGACGGGTCTGCTCGCCACTGGCCTTGGAGTTGTTTTCGATCAGCTCGCTCAAACTGGCCATCTGGCCTTCCAGCTGGGTGAACGCGCTGGTAAAGGCGCCCAGCTCTTGTTGCGCGGCGACGGGATCGTCCATCGCCACACTGACAATCCGCTCACCCGAGGCAATGTACGTGTCGAGGCTGGGCTTGATACCGCTCAGCGCGCTCTTGAGGGTGTCGTTGAGGGGAAGTCCGAGGTTATCACTCAGCGCCTTGCGAAAATGCCCCGCATGTTCAGTGATGGCTTCCTGCACTTGCTCCCGGCTGCTGACACTTTTGCCCAGCCCCACCAGCATCGCCGACAGCACATCGGCGCGCAGCGCGTCGTGCATCATGTCGGCCTCCAGGTGATTGCTCAATGCGGTCATGCTGACCTCACTGTCAATCATCGCCGCCTCCATGCGCGCATTCCCCAGGTAGTTCACCAGGCTGATGATAAGAACCGTGAGCACACTGGTGCCGATCAGTAATAACAGACGTAGTTTTATCGACATCCCTGAACCCTCTGCGGTTATGGACTAAAACAAGGTGCTGATGGCTGTCGTGTAAAACACATCGACGCGTTCGCTACCCATGATTTAAGCCTACTTGCAGGTTTTCGCTGCGGTAATGGCGATTTAGGTCTCGGTGTCTTTTGAGACTGGCGCTCCGTAGCCACGACCGAGCCCATCCACTCGCCCCCCAGGGAGTCGTCAAGCGCCAGGTAGAAAACGCGGACCACTGGAATAAACAACAGTGCTTTTTCGGCTATAACTCGCAAACTCTTACAGTCAACCAACACCAAAATTACACTTTGGTAATATCAGCGTTATTAAACACTTTTTTCACACGCTGGCGCCCATAAATAGTTAAAGTCAACGCCACACAGACTCTTGAATACGCGTAGTTCTTTCGATGAAGCCCCCTGCATACCGTGACACTTACACCCCCCTACCTTGCTATTTAACAGTTGGAATACTTGCCACCGGCACTCATTACATAACACTTTTGTTATTGTCGCAGGTTCTACCGGCACTCATTGCGACGCTGCTGGGAGCCATAGCCGGAACCGCCGTAAGTTACCAAGGCAATAAACGCTGGACGTTTACAAAAAACCACCCACCCGACGCTTATCAATGGTTGCGTTTTTGCATCACGGCCCTCGCCTATAACTGCGCAAACCTGGCGCTGATGGCCGTCCTGCTGGAGCTCTGGCCCCAGCACCTTTGGCCGATGCAAGTGATGACCACCCTCGCCCTGACGTTGATCACTTATCGAATCAATCAGTACTGGAGCTTTCGCCATGAACCCGTCAAGACCTGAGCGCCCCCCTCGCCCGCTGCTCAGTGTGGTTATCTGCTGTTATAACGAAGCCAAGGTACTTCCGATCTTTCATAAACGTCTCATGGCAGTACTCAAGACACTAAGCATTCACCACGAAGTGTTGTACGTGAATGATGGCAGCCGCGATGGAACGCTGTCTTTACTGGACGGTTATTGCCAGACGCCCGGAGTTCGATGCCTGAATCTAAGCCGCAATTTCGGCAAGGAAGCGGCCATGGTCGCCGGTCTGGATTACGCGGCCGGGAATGCGGTGTTATTTATTGATGCCGACTTGCAAGACCCACCCGAACTTATTCCATTAATGGTTCATCATTGGCTTGCCGGCAGCGATATTGTCAATATGCAGCGCCGCAGTCGTCTATCGGATACCTCAAGCAAACGCATCAGTGCCCATCTCTACTACAAACTGATGAACTTCCTGGCCGATAAGTTTGATGTTCCCGCCGACGTCAGCGACTTCCGCCTGATCGGCCCTGCGCCCCTGGCAGCGTTGCGAGCCATGCCAGAGCGCACACGCTTCATGAAAGGCCTGATCAGTTGGCTGGGGTTCAATACCATCGAGTTGCCCTACGACCGTGAGCCGCGCAGTGCCGGCCTCAGCAAGTGGGGGCCGCTGGCATTGATCGACCTGGGCATCGAAGGTGTCTTGGCGCTTTCGCGCAAGCCGTTGCGCTGGTTCAGCCTGCTCAGCCTGGTGATTTTTGTCGCGACCCTGGTCTTTCTCATCCATCAGATGAGCGTCAGCACCGTCAGCTCCCATCACGTGATCATGGGCATTGCCGCGTTTATTGCCCTGGGCATCGCCATGATCGGCGAATACCTGGGGGCCACGCTGAGCGAGGTCCGGCAACGCCCCATTTATCTGCTCAACAACCTGCTCGGCGAAGCCCCCAAGCGGCCAGAACACACCTGCCCAACCCCTCCTCGTGAACAAGAAAAGCACTGATGACCATGACAACCCGTACGCTATGGCTGCTATTGATTGCCATTTTGGGCCTGCGCCTGGCCAGCCTGGGCCTCTACCCGCTGATGGACACCTCCGAAGCCCGTTACGCTGAAATGGCGCGCAAGATGCTGGTCCTCGGGAACTGGGTAACCCCACTGTTCCAGGTGGATGTGCCTTTTTGGGGCAAGCCACCGCTGTCGTTCTGGAGCCAGGCGCTGGGCATGAAGCTGCTGGGCATCAATGAATTCGCCATTCGCTTTCCGGCATGGCTGTTTCATGTTGCCAGTTGCCTGCTCATCATCCGTTTTGCCCGTGAGCAAGTGGACGAAAAAACCGCGCTCTTGGCGGCGATTATCTTTTCCAGTTCGACCCTCGGCCTGTTGTCGGCCGGTGTGGTGTTGACCGACCCGGCGCTGAGTTTCTCGGTATTGCTGGCCAGCTATGGTTTTTGGCGCGGCATAACCCAGGGGGACCGGCGCTGGGCGCTGGCCGGGTTTGCCGGGCTGGGGCTTGGGCTGCTGGCGAAGGGGCCGTTGGCGGTCGTGTTGGTGGCGATTCCAGCGCTCATCTGGACCCTCTGCTACCGCCCATGGCGCGCGTTTTGGCGCTTGCCCTGGATCACCGGCCTCTTGCTGATGCTGCTGATCGCCGTGCCCTGGTACCTGATTGCCGAACAGCGTACGCCTGGTTTTCTCGATTACTTCCTCGTGGGAGAGCATTGGAAACGCTATGTGGTCAGTGATTGGGCCGGCGACTTGTACGGCAGTGCCCATGCCCGGCCAATCGGGGCGATCTGGCTGGACCTGTTGCTCGCCTTTTTCCCATGGACGCTGCTGTTGCCCGCGCTTTACTTTGGTTTTCGACGCTCGGCACTGGCGGGGCGCTACTACGCGTTCATTGCCCTGTGGGCCCTGGCCACACCGGTGTTTTTCACGTTCTCCGGCAATATCCTGTGGACTTACCTGCTGCCGTCGCTGCCAGCCTGGAGCCTGTTGCTGGCGGGCGTACTCAATCACGGGCCTTGGCGTACCGGCAAAACCGTCACCGGGTTGAGCCTGGCACTGCTGCTGCCGGTGTGGCTGCCGATTGCCGCCATCGATGGCCGCGTCTTTGACCGGCCGAACAACCAGCGCGACCTTGCCAACGCCTGGCAGCAATTGCAGGCAAGCAAGCCTGGAAACCTTTACTACTGGGGCCGTCGCTCCTATGCGGGGGAGTTCTATACCAATGGCCAGGCTCGCCAGGTAAAGGACTTCAGCACCCTGCCAGATGACCCCAGGTTCTATATCGCCCGTCGTGAACGCGACCTCAAGCGTGGCCTCCAGGCCTTGCAGCCGTTCAACTGTGTCGAACAGCTGCGTGCCAGCCAGAGTGTGTTGTTCAGGTGCGAACCGCTCAAGCCTCCTGCCTGAGCACACCGGCTTGGGCGGTGGCGACAGCGCTCTTGATCTCGGGGCGCCCGCGGGAGCAGGATAGCTGCCTTCGCCCTGACGAAAAGGACTGTCGTTATGTTCCCCCTGGATATCTGGCTGACCTATACCGCCGCCTGCCTGTTGCTGGTGCTCTCCCCCGGCCCGGACAACCTGCTGGCCATCGCCAGGGGCCTGAGCCAGGGGCGCATGGCGGCGGCCGTTTCGGGGCTCGCATCGGGCACCGGGATTGTGTTTCATGTGATCACGGCCTCATTGGGCTTGACCTTGTTGATGCAAACCTCTGCCGTGGCCTTCTGGGTCGTCAAGGTCATCGGCGCCAGCTACCTGTTGTGGCTGGGCATCAAGGTCTTGCGTTCGCACAGCCTGATCAACTTCAAGCCGGCAGCACGGCAACCGCTCAACAGCATCTTCCTCACTGGCTTCCTGTCGGCGGCGCTGAACCCTAAGCCTGGGCTGTTTGTGCTCGCGTTCATTCCGCAATTCGTCAACCCGTCACTGGGCTCGGTCACGCTGCAAATGATGGTCTACGGTGCCTGGTTCGCCGCGTTGACCGCCCTGGGCTTCGCGCTCATGGGGATTTTTGCGACACGCCTCTCGACGTGGTTGCAGCGCAAGCCCAAAGTCGTCAATGGGTTGAATGTGGGGGCCGGACTGACCTTCGTCGCGTCCGGGCTTTCGGTGGCGGCACTCAGTCAAAAATAAGGGCCTTGTTTCGGTTACCCTGTACGGCGCAGACCGCCCCGCCTCCGTGACCAGGACACCCCGTGACCCGAGAGCAACTTGAGCAGAACCAGATCCCCGTCTACCTCGTCGCCGTTATCGGCGCGGCCCTCGCAGGCCTGCTCGCCCCGCAGGCCGCACCGGGTCTTGGCGCCCTGGTAACCCCGGCAATTGCCGTGCTGATGTACGCCATGTTCCTGCAGATCCCGTTTCTGCAACTGCGCCAGGGGCTTGCCAACAAACGCTTTATGGCGGCGCTGCTGGTCGCCAACTTTGTGTTGATCCCGCTGCTGGTCTGGGGCCTGACCCTCGGCTTGAACGACCGGCCGGCCATCCTGATCGGCGCATTGCTGGTGCTGCTCACGCCGTGCATCGACTACGTGGTGGTGTTTACCCATCTTGGCAAAGGCGATGCCCGGCTGACGCTGGCCGCCACCCCGGTCTTGCTGTTGCTGCAATTGGCGCTGCTGCCGCTGTACCTGGCGTTGATACCGGCCGGCGACGCGGCGGTGGCGATCGCCATCGGCCCGTTTGTCGAGGCCTTTTTGCTGCTGATCGTGCTGCCACTGCTGCTGGCGGTGCTGACCGGCGCCGGGGCCCGGCGCTCGCGCCTGGTCGAACGCTGGAACGACGCCTGGGCGTGGATGCCCGTGCCGGCCATGGCGGCGGTGTTGATCGTGGTGATGGGGTCGCAGATCGCCTTGGTTGCGCAGGCGTTTGCACAGTTGCTGCCGGTGGTGCCCGTCTATTTAGGCTTCATGCTGCTGGCCCCCGTGATTGGGGCGCTGACGGCCCGGGCCTTTGGTTTGCCGGCAACCACCGCGCGTTCGGTTACGTTCAGCAGCGCAACCCGCAACTCGCTGGTGGTCCTGCCGCTGGCGCTGGCGCTGCCGGAAGAGCTCCGCGCGCTGGCCGCCGCTGCCGTCATCACCCAGACCTTGATCGAGCTGGTGTTTGAGCTGATTTATATCCGCCTCATCCCGGCCCTGGTCTGGCGCAGCCGCTAGGGTTGCGCCCGTGTCGCATGCCAGCGTACCAGCAAGCCGGCGTTTTGCTGGGTTGCAGTTCGCGCAACAGTGTCTTGTCATCAATGGGATTGATAGCCCCCTAACAAAACCCCCATCCTAGAAGGCTTGGCTGACGCTTATATCATTCCGAATGATAGTTACCTTTGTTTCATTCGATTCGTGAGATAGCACACAGGCCGAGCATGATCCGCCCATCTCAAATAGATTGGCGGATGCACCTCATGGAACAGTCACTCAAACATTTGCGCTATCCCCTGGCCCTTTTGGCCGTGCTGGTGTTAAGCGCATGCGGCAAGGCCCCCGAGCAGGCCGCTGCCATGCCCGCCAGCAAAGTCAGCGTTGCCAAGGTCCTGGAACAACCGGTCAACGAATGGGATGAATTCACCGGCCGCCTGGAAGCGCCGGAAACCGTGCAAATCCGTCCACGCGTGTCGGGCCAGATCGATCAGGTAGCCTTTACCGAGGGCGCGCTGGTGAAAAAAGGCGATCTGCTGTTCCAGATCGACCCGCGTCCGTTCCAGGCTGAAGTGCGTCGCCTTGAAGCCCAGTTGCAACAAACCCGCGCCGCCGCCTCGCGCAGTGACAACGAGGCCCAGCGTGGCGAGCGCCTGCGCCAGAGCAATGCGATTTCCGCCGAACTGGCCGACTCGCGCACCACCGCCGCCCAGGAAGCCCGCGCTGCCGTGGCCGGGATCCAGGCACAACTGGACCTGGCCCGCCTGAACCTGAGTTTCACCCGGGTCACCTCGCCCATCAGTGGCCGTGTCAGCCGTGCCGCGATCACCGCCGGCAACCTGGTCACCGCCGATGTCACCGAGTTGACCAGCGTGGTCTCCACCGACAAGGTCTACGCCTATTTCGACGCCGATGAACGTGTGTACCTCAAATACACCGAACTGGCGCGCCAGGGCCGTCGCGGCGCGACCACCCCGGTGTACCTGGGCCTGTCCAATGAAGACGGCAACCCGCACCTGGGCCAGATGAACTTTGTCGACAACCAGGTCAACCCGGCCACCGGCACCATCCGTGGCCGTGCCGTGTTCGATAACACTGACGGGCGTTTCACTCCCGGCCTGTATGCGCGCCTGAAATTGGTGGGCAGCGGCACCTACTCCGCCGTGTTGATCACTGACGAAGCCGTGGGCACCGACCTGGGCAAGAAATTCGTGCTGGTGATGGAGGGCGACAACAAGGCGGCCTACCGCGCCGTGGAACTGGGGCCGAAGATCGAAGGCCTGCGTATCGTGCGCAGCGGCTTGAGCAAGGACGACACCATTATCGTCAAGGGCCTGCAGCGGGTACGCCCGGGATCGCCGGTCGCCCCGCAAACCGTCCCGATGGCCAGCCAGGCCACCCTCGCCGCCTTGGCCAAACAACGACAAGCGCTTGAAGCCAGCAACCTGGAACAAGTCGCCCCGCAAAATAAAACCGCGTCCAAGCTCGCCAGTGTCACGACTCCACGCGGTTAAGGGACTACACACAAGATGAATTTTTCCAAGTTCTTCATTTCGCGGCCGATCTTCGCAGCGGTCCTGTCGCTGCTGATCCTGATCGCCGGCGCGATTTCGCTGTTCCAATTACCGATCAGCGAATACCCGGAAGTGGTGCCGCCGACCGTGGTCGTGCGTGCCAACTTCCCCGGCGCCAACCCCAAGGTCATCGGGGAAACCGTGGCCGCGCCGCTGGAACAGGCAATCACCGGCGTCGAGAACATGCTCTACATGTCCTCGCAGTCGACCGCCGACGGCAAGCTCACCCTGACCATCACCTTCGCCCTGGGCACTGACCTGGACAATGCACAGGTGCAGGTGCAGAACCGGGTGACCCGCACCCAGCCCAAACTGCCGGAAGAAGTGACGCGCATCGGGATCACCGTGGACAAGGCCTCTCCCGACCTGACCATGGTGGTGCACTTGACCTCCCCGGACCAGCGCTACGACATGCTCTACCTGTCCAACTACGCCATCCTCAATATCAAGGATGAGCTGGCGCGCCTGGGGGGTGTCGGTGATGTGCAGTTGTTCGGTATGGGCGACTACTCGTTGCGGGTGTGGCTGGATCCGAACAAGACCGCCTCGCGCAACCTGACCGCCACCGATGTGGTGACCGCGATCCGCGAACAGAACCGCCAGGTAGCGGCCGGTGCGCTGGGCGCGCCACCCGCGCCGACGGCCACCAGCTTCCAGCTGTCCGTCAACACCCAGGGGCGCCTGGTCACCGAGGACGAGTTCGAGAACATCATTATCCGTGCCGGCGATAACGGTGAAATCACCCGCCTCAAGGACATTGCCCGGGTCGAATTGGGCTCCAGCCAATACGCCTTGCGCTCATTGCTCAACAACCAGCCGGCGGTCGCACTGCCGATCTTCCAGCGCCCTGGCTCCAACGCGATCCAGATCTCCAACGAAGTGCGCGACAAGATGGCGGAGCTGAAAAAGAGCTTCCCCGAAGGCATGGACTTCAGCATCGTCTATGACCCGACCATCTTCGTGCGTGGCTCCATCGAGGCCGTGGTGCATACCCTGTTTGAAGCCCTGGTCCTCGTGGTGCTGGTGGTGATCCTGTTCTTGCAGACCTGGCGCGCCTCGATCATTCCGCTGGTGGCCGTACCGGTCTCGTTGATCGGCACCTTTGCCGTGATGCACCTGTTTGGCTTCTCGCTCAATGCGCTGTCACTGTTCGGCCTGGTGCTGGCCATCGGTATCGTGGTGGACGACGCCATTGTGGTGGTGGAGAACGTCGAACGTAATATCGAGCTGGGCCTGGAACCGTTCCCGGCCACCGAAAAAGCCATGAGCGAAGTGACCGGCCCGATCATTGCCACCGCGTTGGTGCTGTGTGCGGTGTTTGTTCCGGCGGCCTTTATCAGTGGCCTGACCGGGCAGTTCTACAAGCAGTTTGCCTTGACCATTGCGATTTCCACCGTGATCTCGGCCTTCAACTCCCTGACCTTGTCCCCGGCCCTGGCCGCCGTGTTGCTGCGCAGCCATGACGCGCCCAAGGATCGCTTCTCCAAGGTGCTCGACAAGCTGTTCGGAGGCTGGCTGTTCCGCCCGTTCAACCGCTTCTTCGAGCGGGCCAGCGGCGGCTACGTCAGCACCGTGCGCCGGGTGATCCGTGGCAGTGGCATCGCCCTGTTCCTGTATGCCGGCCTGATGGTCCTGACCTGGTTTGGCTTTGCCCACACCCCGACCGGTTTCGTCCCGGCCCAGGACAAGCAATACCTGGTGGCCTTCGCCCAACTGCCGGACGCTTCCAGCCTGGATCGCACCGAAGATGTGATCAAGCGCATGTCGGATATCGCCCTCAAGCAACCGGGTGTGGAAAGCGCCGTGGCTTTCCCTGGCCTGTCGATCAACGGTTTCACCAACAGCCCCAACAGCGGCATTGTGTTCGTGACCTTGAAGCCGTTTGACCAGCGCAAGGACGCGAGTATGTCCGCCGGTGCAATCGCGGGCGCCCTGAACGGCAAGTACGCCGATATCCAGGAAGCCTACATGGCGATCTTCCCACCGCCGCCGGTACAGGGCCTGGGCACCATCGGCGGGTTCCGCCTGCAAGTCGAAGACCGCGGCAACCTGGGCTACGAGGAACTGTACAAAGAAGTGCAGAACATCATCACCAAGAGCCACAACGTGCCGGAACTGTTTGGCCTGTTCACCAGCTACACGGTCAACGTGCCCCAGGTCGATGCCGCCATCGACCGTGAAAAGGCCAAGACCCACGGCGTGGCGATCAGCGACATCTTCGACACCCTGCAGATCTACCTGGGCTCGTTGTATGCCAACGACTTCAACCGCTTTGGCCGTACCTACCAGGTCAACGTCCAGGCCGAGCAGCAGTTCCGTCTTGAAGACGAGCAGATCGGCCAGTTGAAAGTGCGCAACAACAAGGGCGAGATGATCCCGCTGGCGACCTTTATCAAGGTCAGCGACACCTCGGGGCCGGACCGCGTGATGCACTACAACGGCTTTATCACTGCCGAGATCAACGGCAACGCCGCCCCCGGCTACAGCTCGGGCCAGGCGCAAGAGGCGATCGAGAAACTGTTGAAAGAGGAACTGCCCAACGGCATGACCTACGAGTGGACCGACCTGACCTATCAGCAAATCCTCTCGGGCAATACCGCGCTGTTCGTGTTCCCGCTGTGTGTCTTGCTGGCGTTCCTGGTACTGGCCGCCCAATACGAAAGCTGGAGCCTTCCACTGGCGGTGATCCTGATTGTGCCGATGACCCTGCTGTCGGCCATTACCGGGGTGATTCTGTCCGGTGGCGACAACAACATCTTTACCCAGATCGGCTTGATCGTCCTGGTGGGCCTGGCCTGTAAGAACGCGATTCTGATTGTCGAATTCGCCAAGGATAAACAGCAAGAAGGCCTCGACCCGCTGGCTGCGGTGCTGGAAGCCTGCCGCCTGCGTCTGCGGCCGATCCTGATGACCTCGTTCGCCTTCATCATGGGCGTGGTGCCCCTGGTGCTCTCCAGCGGCGCGGGTGCCGAGATGCGTCATGCCATGGGTGTGGCCGTGTTCTCCGGGATGATCGGGGTGACTTTCTTCGGCCTGTTGCTGACGCCCGTGTTCTACGTGTTGATCCGTCGTTATGTGGAGCGCAGCGATGCGCGCAAAGCGGCCAAGGCCTTGAAGCTGGAGACACAGCAATGAGTGTGAAGGTGTTCCTGCCGAGCCTGCTGGTGTTGGCGCTCAGCGCCTGTGCCGTGGGCCCGGACTATAAAACCCAGCCATTGGAGGCGGCCACTATCACCGCCGCCGCCGATGCCCGGCAGTACGACCACGCCAAGTTTGAAGGCATCTGGTGGCAGCAGTTCGAGGACCCGACCCTTAACCAGTTGGTCCTCCAGTCGTTGAGTGGCAACCGTGACTTGCGGGTCGCCTTTGCCCGCCTGCGGGCCGCCCGGGCGATTCGCGATGACGCCAGCAATGATGCAATGCCAACCATCACCAGCCGTGCCAGCAGTGATTTGGCCAAGGGCCAGATCCCCGGCCAGACTACCCGCCGGGTCAGTAGCGAGCGCTATGACCTGGGCCTGGACATGGCCTGGGAGCTGGACCTGTTTGGCCGTATCCAACGTAACCTGCAAGCCAGTGACGCCGACCAGCAAGCGGCCGAGGCCGACCTCTACCAACTGCAAGTCACGATGATTGCCGAACTGGTGGACGCCTACGGCCAACTGCGCGGCGCGCAACTGCGGGAAAAAATCGCCCTGGCCAACCTGAAGAACCAGCAGGATTCGCGCACCATCACCGAAAGCCTGCGCGATGCCGGCGTCGGCGACCAACTGGACGTGGTGCGTGCCGATGCACGCCTGGCGGCGGTCGAGGCCAGCGTGCCGCAATTGCAGGCCGAGCAAGTGCGCGAGCGCAATCGCATCGCCACCCTGCTCGGCCAGCGCCCGGACAAACTCACAGTGGACCTGAGCCCGGCCAACCTGCCGGCGATTGCCAAGGCCTTGCCGATTGGCGACCCGGGGCAACTGCTGCAACGGCGCCCAGACATTCTCAGCGCCGAACGCAAACTGGCAGCCGCCACCGCGCGTATCGGCGTGGCCAAGGCCGACCTGTTTCCACGGGTCAGCCTCAGTGGTTTCCTCGGGTTTACGGCTGGCCGCGGTTCGCAGATCGGTTCATCGGCCGCCAATGCCTGGGCCCTGGGCCCGAGCATCACCTGGGCCGCCTTTGACCTGGGCAGCGTACGCGCGCGTTTGCGCGGTGCCGATGCCGAGGCCGATGGCGCCCTGGCCACCTACGAGCAGCAAGTCTTGCTGGCCTTGGAAGAGTCAGAGAACGCCTTCAGCGACTACGGCAAGCGCCAGCAGCGCCTGGTCTCGCTGATCCGCCAGAGCGAATCCAGCCGCGCCGCCGCCGACCTGGCCGAGATCCGCTACCGCGAAGGCACCGCCGACTTCCTCGTGCTACTCGACGCCCAGCGCGAGCGCCTGCTCGCCGAAGACGCCCAGGCCCTGGCCGAAGTGGACCTGTATCGCGGCATCGTGGCGATCTACAAGGCACTGGGTGGTGGCTGGCAGCCCGAAACGGTGGTCGCCAGCCGCCAATGATGTAGACAGAGCTCCTTTGGTTGGTCGCATCCAACCAATTTTTAGCCCCGTGGTCCATTCGGTCATGGGGCTTTTTTTGTTTGGGGCGTCCTAAAATATTGAACGTTATTTCTGTAAGACGAACAAGAAGCCATTGGTAAGTAATTTCCTAATACCGTGCTGCATCTGGCGTATCAGGTTTAAATATTTTTTATCGATGCGTTTGTATCGCAACAGTTGTTACTCTTATCACAGACACACTGACACATAACACTTGCACAATACCGACAACATAGTTTTTACTCAGGTGGCGTTGATTAGTTCATAAATTATGCGCCCCTGATAATTTTAATTTAGGGTCTCCGCGTTATTCTGGACCGAAACGTCAAATCAGCTAAAACTGCTACCACCTCATCAATCAACAATGAGAATAAAAAATGAAAAATGAAGAAACGATTGAATATGCACCAGAACCAGACAATACCTACTCTGCCACCAATAAAAATGAAGATATCTCTTTCTTCATGGACTTAGCAGATGATGAACTGATGCTTCAAGCTGTTTTTAGTCGTTGTTAACGATTCGCTAGAACTATGGTAAAAAAGGTCATTCATTAGTTTGACCTTTTTAAAAAATCAGTAAAAACATTCAAGCAAGGAGCCCCCCCTTGTCAAATATAATTCCTCTTGAAAGCATTAATGCTAGAGATGTAAATCTTTTTCAAAAAAAATACCTTATGAATGAAAAGCCAGTCATTCTAAAAGGAATGGGTAAGGATTGGCCCGCGATTAAGCGTTGGTCTGCAGATTTTTTCAAAAAAAATTATGGGCATATTAAAGTACCTGTTTGCTACTACAAGACAAAACAGCAAGAACCATATAAAAACCAAATTAAAATGCTCCTGCGGAAATATATATATCTAGCAGAAAAAAATAATTATTTTGATAATGACGTTGATTTACCGTATCTGGGCGGCTGGATCTATCATAAAGAATTTCCTGAGCTTCTAAATGATATAGATATGACCCTGCCTTGTTTTCCTGATAACTGGTTATACAAACTACCGCCGTCGATTTCAATACCACCGACAAATTTGATTATTGGCTATCGACATGTATCAAGCCCTCTCCATACAGATTCTTTTTTCGTTAATTCTGTGTTAACCATGATTGTCGGTGAAAAAAAAGCACGTATGGTGTCGCCATCGCACACATTTGCAGTTTCAAATGGACAGGACTTATTTAATCCTGAAATTGCTAATGAAGTGCTCGAGCAAGGTGCCGATATTTTTGAAGGTGCAATATCAGAAGGAGACGCATTTTATATTCCGCCTGGATGGTGGCATAACGTAGTCAACTGTGGGTTCACTATCGCTGTTCAAAATTTACATGTAGACACCTATAGATTTCCACTTTTTGAACAGCAAATACGTGGATTTGTTCTGCCCATACTAAGTAAAATAGAAAATTTAGGAAGAGATGCTAGGGAAGAACTATTTAAAGCAGAGAAAATACTACCCCCGCCCTTGTCTCATAAAATTGGTGGTTTTATTGAGCATGAAGAAAACTATATTATGTTCCTTAAAAAATCAGCAAAAAAGTCTGAAGACTACCTAAGAAGTTATTATCCGCAGGATCCTAGCAGCTAAGAAACAACATATTAAAAAATCCCAAACCAATAGAAAATTAATTGAATATTATTTTCAAGCGTTTTTTTTGCAAAGCATGCCATATGTATTGCTAGCAAATAATTCAACCCGTAAATCATGATAATTAAATACTATTGGTAGACTAGCACCAAGAAAGTAAGGAGGCTGTATGGTGAAGAACAACGAACTAATCAGAATTGCTGTAGACGCACCTCCTGGACCATTAAAATCTCCTCGTAACTACGGTGCTCTACAAATAGCGAGTTTGGGAGCGCTTCCTCCAAGAGCGCCATTGTCTGCACCACTCCCAAACGTGAGCATAGAGGGCGGCTGCGATATAAACATTAAAGATGAGGGATGTACATACACTCTTTCCCCCAAAGCTAATAACACCTGCAAACTGGATAATATTTCAGGAAAAGATTATTTGAACGGACTTAACTATCTAGCTAATCATGATATCATTGTCCGTCACCTGATCATGAGTAAAGCAAAGTTTGGATTAACACAAGATGGTAGTGCCATTATCAGATTCCAGGAAAAAGTTCCAGCCTTTGAAGGATTACTCTCATCTCCTGCTTGGATACCGTTCCGTACTGATAAATGGCCAGGAGCACGACAAATTTGTGAAATCGCTCCAAATCGGTGGGAGGCTTTTTGCCCCTACAATAGCATCCCTTCTATTCTTATAGAAGTTGTTCGCAACCCTGAAGAGAATGTCACGCTTTACGAAAAAGGAATTATTAATCAGACTGCAGACACTGCTACTCCATTTAACTCAACTCCATCAACAAATGGGCAACGCATTGTTAAGAAAACATCTCTTAGAGGTATTTTAGTTTTTTCAGGCGAGCTTATTGGAGAGAATAAAAAATCACTTCGTAAAGAAATTAAGAATATTTTAAAAACGACCAACTGCGGAGAACATGTAGGTTGGGCAAGGATCGCTACACCATCTGATGATCCAGCACCGCTAAAAAGCTTAACAATTCTAAATTGGTCGCCTATAGCATCGAAAAACGGTCTTATTCTAGCATTTTCCGATTATTATCCTAATGCTACAGTAGCCTGGTCTATTGCGACGACTCTTCATAAAAATGGCATACCTTGCATTCCCATCTCTGACAGCTATTCAAACCCTAAAGTTAAAGCTGACATGCGACTAATGATAGTTTCTGGGCCAACTAATGATGCCTGGGGTAGATATGCCTCATTAATATTATGTCCTGCCTGGCGAAGTGAATCACAAGCCCAAAAATTATATGCCAACACATTAAAATCATCTACATTTAGCAATGCACATACACAATTGCTTGATAGTTTATTGGACGATTTATGTCCAAGCGTGATGATTGGTGCTATTCCAAGTATTTGCTTGAGCAATATTAATTCCAGCAATTAATATGCCTACTGCAGCTAATAAGCTAATATGAGCCACACTACAAATATGATAAATACAAAAGTAGACCTACATATTCCGCCACTGAATAATTCGAGCAAAATTTGCCAAGATATAATTAAAACCTTTGGCCTATCAGAAGACGGATGGATGGAATCATTATCAAACTTAGAGATCCCTGCCCATGGAATCATTCTAATAACGGGAGTAAGTGGTGTAGGCAAAAGCTTATTATTAAAAGATATTTCTCGGCATTTTTTAGCCATAAGAAAAGTACCAAATCATATTGATAAAAAGAGGTCTATTGCGGAAATTATATCTTGTGCAAGTGCAGGCGAGGTCATCCGCTATCTTTCAAAGTTTGGGTTGGGAGAACCACGTATCTTGATTGGCCCTTTCTCTCACCTATCTGATGGACAAAAAGAACGTTTCCTTATTGCGTTAGCTTTGCTCCAAGAAGCAGGACCGCTTATCCTTGACGAGTTCACTACACGATTGGATAGGCGTACAGCCCAAATTATCGCTATAAATTTAGGGAAAATTCTTCGATCGAATAAGCAAAGTGCTTTTATTGCAAGTTGCCATGATGATATTGTCGATTTTTTAAAACCTGATATTCATATTGAGCTTTGCTCGAATGGAAAACATTGCTTTTTTAAAAAGAAAATAAAAAACACAAATATATTAGAAAAACTAGAAATAAAAATTAAAAGAGGCACTATAGACGACTATAAAAAACTTTCTCGCTATCATTATGAAAATGACAACCCGAATGATATTGATATGTTAGCACCTCTTGTTGATCATGTCGTCACTGCTTACTCTAAAGGAGAGTTGATTGGTGTTAATTTGTGTGTTCGTCCATGGCCAAAAGCATTTGAGATATTCCCTGAGTTCTCAGAAGTCAACAAATATGTATTGCAATCATTTCGGGTCATTGTACATCCACAATATCGTGGCATTGGACTAACTAAGGCACTAGATATAATCCCCAATCCAAATACAAAAACACTATTATCGTGGTCTGCATTTTCTTCATATTACTCTTTCCCAATTCTCGCAAGTTATCAACGGTTAAATAGCCCGTTTGAAATAATGAGCCACGCAGAAAATTTACTGCAAGCATTTGTTGAACCACGACAAAAAAACAAAGAAAAATCACTTCACCTCACTATCGAGTGCAATCAACTCTGGCAAGAACTCACAGATGAAGAAAAAAAAACATTGAAGCTCCTGATTGTAGATGCTGCAAGTGAAAAAAGTTTGCGTCTAATTCTCTTTCAAAGAAAAATATCTGGTTTGCATACCTCCGCTGAATCCATAAATTTTATTAAGTCTCTTTTTTTGAAGCTTTACTCCAAATCCAGCAATGACGTTTTACCCATGCTGTTGGCTGAAACGGTTTATAGGCCGATGGCTATGTTTGTTAAAAATATAACAGAGGACTCCTCTCTTGCTTAAAAAAGAAAGTCAATGGGTATTACGTGGTGATGTTGTCGTCATTAGTGAAGACAATCAACTTAAGTTGATCGCAGAGAGCGGCATAAAAAACATCAAACCCCATAACTCCGACATAACCAAACTGTTTTATCTACTTAGTACAGCAGGAGTTGTGTTGGAACTTGATAATGAGCCAGAAGGAAGCCTTCTTCTAAAACTAAAAAATGCTAATCTCATTCATGCGGCCCCTCCTTATGGAATGACTCCGTTACAGGCTATCCAATGGTCATGGAATGAAGCTATTGCACCAAACCAAGAAATGAGTCAACAGCTAAAAAACTCATCAATAGTAGTTGTTGGATGCGGTGGTACCGGATCTTTAGTTGCACAAAGTCTTGCAGGTTCAGGTGTTGGTTCTTTTGTTCTTATTGATTTCGACAAAGTGAGCATGGACAATCTTAATCGTCAATTTGTTTTTAGCGCCCACGATATTGGCCAATATAAGGCAGACATACTTGCTCGACGATTAATAGAGAATCAAAAAGTAGTCAACGCCAAGTCCATTATATCCGAGATAACTTCCAGTAAGCAATTAGCGGAGTTGGCCAAGGGGGCGAATTTAATAATATGTTGCGCTGACGAACCTAAAGGCGCTATTCAGAGTTACGTAGCTAACGCAGCATTAAAAATAGGCGCATCCGCGCTGTTCGGTGCCGTTGGCATTAACAACGGTATACTTGGACCACTTCTCAAAGATAGATCTTCATTTCAAGCTTATTTACGCTGGATTAGAAAAGCACACCGTATTTGTAAAAAAATAATTGTTCCAGCACGTTTTCCGTCCAACGGGATAACAAATTCGATTGTTGCTAACCTTTTAGCTTGGGAAGCTTTTCAATATTTGGCAAACATTGGCCCTTCAAAAGTAGATGCATGCACCTTAAGCTTAAACTTTAAATCTTTTGAGCTTACAAAAAAGCAGGTATTCAAATAAAATGGGCACACTCAAAATTCTAAAAAATAAAAACGACAACTTATATTACTCCTTGTCCATATTTCTTAACTTGGATGTTCAGAGAAGCTTGTTTGTACTTTACCTGCTGCAACTCGGTATAACGCAAGGAGAAATAGGCATTCTTCAATCTTTTTTATTCTTTTCTTCTGTAGCGTTAGAGGTTCCATCTGGTTTGCTCGCAGATCGACATGGTCGTAAATGCTCTCTTATAATCGGTTTCCTAGGATTATTTATAAGTGGCATTGGTTTTTTGCTATTTTCCTCTTTTATTCCTTTCGCAATTATATTTTGCCTGTTCGGTGCCAGTATTGCTATGGGCTCCGGTTCAGACAGGGCATTACTATACGATAACTTACTAGCTGAACATCGAGCTGAAGAATATCCTAAAATATTATCACGCGCTCGCGCTATTGGTGCAGTTTCCTTAGGTTTATCCATGCTTCTTGGGGGCATACTACAAGATACTTGGTCCTGGAACAGCGTTTATATTTTTTTTGCGATATCAAAACTTGCCGGGGCCCTTGCTGTAACATTTATCCCCGAAATCAAGCTCCCGCCTATCTCACTGGACGCCAATAAAAGAAGCAGCAGGAGCAATGAAAATACAGAGGGTATTTTCACTTTGCTAATTGATTTTTTCCGTTCTAAAAAAGGTGCCTTTCTTATACCTTTATTTATTGGCTATGCTTTATTCGAGCTTTCAACGATCCCTTTATTTATCTATGGCCAACCATTTTTCTCCATTCAGGGTTTAGACGTGCCTATGATTGCTGGCATTTATGCTGGCGTTGAAGCGATATCGGCAGTCATGTTTATGGCTGCTGGTTTTATTTGTTCCAGATTCTCTCTCGGCATCATTGCTATCACCACTACTCTTGCAGTTACTTTTCTTCTTTTCATTTTATCGTTGAATATCGGAATAGTTATTTCAATTGCCAGCTTTCTTCTGATCATGTCGCTCCCTGCCATATATGAGACGTCATATGAAACGTATATTCATGACAATGTCGAGTCACGCATCCGAGCATCTTGCCTCTCTGTTGCAAATCTAGTTAACTCAGTTATTATTGGCATCTCCTACACTGTTTTCGGCGGACTATTAGATCGATATGATTTTTCGTTAACGCTGATTATAGTTGCCGCTTCCTGCCTTGTTGGTTTGTTTGGTGTAAGTATAACATTGCTGATAGGTGGACAAAAAAACCACTTAAAAAACACTAAGCCTGAATCGTCCCGGATTTTCTAGACGCTCTCCAGGCGCGTGGCATAACGCTTTTCAAACCCTACACGGTTATAGAAAGCCGGCCGGGAACTTTAACTGAGCCTTATCTACGCCCTTATGTCCTACGTAGCATCATTAAGAATCAAACTACGGTAATGCCCAGGATTGGATCCCGACCATTTGCGAAAAGCCTTGTAGAACGAACTCACATCGGCAAAACCCAGGCGACTGGCAATCTCGGCAAAGCTGATCTCGGCTTCGGCCAGCCAGACAATCGCCAACTCCTTGCGCACGCTGTCCTTGAGCCCCTGGTAGGTCTGCCCTTCTTCCGCCAGCCGCCGACGCAGGGTGGACGCGGACATGCATAATTGCTGGGCCAGGCTTTCGGTTTCCGGCCACTGCTGGGCCGGCTGTTGGCGCAGGTCATGCTTGATGCGCATCGCCAGGCTGTCCGGGTCGCGGTATTTGACCAGGATGTTGGCGGGCGCATGGGCCAGGAAGCGCTTGAGCTCCTCGGGGCTGCGCTTGATCGGCAGGTCGAGGCAGTCGGCCGAGAAGATCATCCGGGTGCGGGGCCGGTCGAAGCGCAGGTTGTCAGAGAACATCACCTGGTAATCATCACAAAACGCCGGCTGCGCGCCGCGCAGTTCAATCGCCAGGATCGGGATGCGCCGGCCGGCCAACCAGCAAGCGACACCGTGGACGATCATCCAGTAGCAAAAATAGGTGAACGCCCGCCGCGGTTCGGGCTCGGGTTCCAGCAAGACGATTTCCGCCAGGCTTTGCTGGCGCACCAATTGCGCGGGCAGGTGTTCGAGCATCAACGACAGGAAGCCCAGGCCGGTTTCCAGGGCCTCGCCCAGGGTGGGCTGGGCCATGGAGGCATGACACAGGAACGCCAGGCTGCCGGATTTGAGCTTGCGCGGGTCCATGCCAAAGAACTCATCATCCCGGCGCCGCGCCAGCAAGCGCCAGAGCCGGGCGTACGCCAGCGCCGGGACCCGGGCGGCGGGCTGCTCCAGCAACACGGGGTCGATCCCGACCTTGTTCAGGGCCTCCCGCGTCGCTGCACCGGGAGCACAGCTCTGCAACAGGGCTTCGCCAACCAGGTGGATAGAGATTGTGTCTTTTTCCGACATGGGCCAGGGCTCAAGCTTGTAGGTGGGCCATTGTAGGAGCGTGTGGGCAGATGAGAAACCCAAATTGCGCCCCCACTGCCGCGCGCGCGTGGGCTGCGGATTTCTATCATCGCGGTTAATCGCGCTTTGTGTTTAGCCGTCTTACCTATAACGTTCAATCGATCCCACTCAAGGAAGATTTCCCATGCCCGATTCAGCCGCCAGCCTTGATGCTGCCTTGCCCACTCCAGTGACATTCAACCTGCGCCCCCTGCTGATCGCCAATATGGCCTGCACCATGGCGATGATGGCGTTTGTCTCGCTGATCGGCCCCATCGCCCGGGTGCTGGGGCTGGCGACCTGGCAGGCGGGGGCGGCGGTGACGGTGTCCGGGGTGATCTGGATGCTGCTGGCGCGCCCCTGGGGCCAGGCCAGTGACCGCCTGGGCCGGCGGCGGGTGCTGCTGCTGGGCACCGGCGGCTTCACCCTGGCGTACTGGGCGCTGTGCGTGTTTATCGACGCCTCCCTGCAACTGCTGCCCTCGGCCATGCTGGCGTTTATCGGGCTGGTGCTGGGGCGCGGGTTGATCGGGGTGTTCTACGCCGCGATCCCGGTCGGTGGCTACGCGCTGATCGCGGACAATATCGAGCCGGCCCACCGCACCCAGGCCATGGCCTCGCTGGGGGCGGCCAACGCCTGTGGCCTGGTGCTGGGGCCGGCGATTGCCGCGCTGCTGGCCCGCTACAGCCTGAGCCTGCCGTTCTATGCCATGGCGCTGTTGCCAATGGCGGGCTTTTTGGTGCTACTGGTAAAACTGCCCCGCCAGGAACTGCACCTCAAGCAACCGCCCAAGGCCGTCAACCTCGCGGACCCACGCCTGCGCCGCCCGCTGGTGGTGGCCTTTGTCGCCATGTTGTGTGTGTCCATCGCCCAGATCACCGTGGGTTTTTTCGCCCTTGATCGCCTGAAAATGAACCCGGCTGACGCCGCCCAAACCGCCGGGATCGCCCTGACGATGGTGGGCCTGGCCTTGATCTGCTCGCAGTTGCTGGTGCGTAAACTGGAGTGGCCACCGCTGCGGATGATCCGCGTCGGCGCCATCGTCGCCGCCCTGGGCTTTGCCGGCAGCATGTTCGCCGATACGGCGTGGATCCTCTGGCTGTGCTTCTTCGTCTCGGCGGCGGGCATGGGCTGGATCTTCCCGGCGTTTGCCGCCCTGGCGGCCAATGCGGTGGAGGCCTCGGAACAAGGGGCCACCGCCGGCTCGGTGGGTGCCGCGCAAGGCTTGGGCGTAGTGGTCGGCCCCCTGGCCGCCACCCTGATCTATGCCGTCGAACCGCGGCTACCCTACCTGGTCGCCGCCGCCCTGTTGTTGCTCGTTGCGCTCTGGCCGGCACCGCGCCACTAGAGGATCCGGTACAGCAAGCGCTCGACCCGCACCCGGCTGACCCGGCGCAAGAACTTGCCAACGGCTTCGGGGTAATCCACCAGCGTCTGCAACTGCTGGTAGCCCTGGATCCGCGTGGCATGCCGGAAAATCTCTGCAAGCTCGCTGCGCCGTGGCGCCAGCCACTGGCCCTGGGGGTCGTCGATCAGCAAGGCGTTTTCCAGGTCCAGGCGGAAGGCCCGGGGGTTGAGGTTGTTGCCGGTGAGCAAGGTGTAGCGCTCGTCGACCCACATGCCCTTGAGGTGATAGGTGTTATCCCCGTCGCGCCACAGGTGCAGGCTGAGTTGGCCGCTGTCGATCATGCGCTGGTGGCGCTTGGCAAAGCGGCGCAGGCTGATTTCGTAGAGATACGGCAGCGCGGCGATGATCCTGAAGGGTTCGCTGGGCGGGATGTAGAAGTCGTTGGCGGTCTTGTCGCCGACGATGATATCGATCTTCACCCCACGGGCCAGCGCACGGTTGATTTCCCGGGTCACCGGCAGCGGCAGGTTGAAATACGGGGTACAGAGGGTCAACTGCTGCTGGGCGCTGGCGATCAGCTCGCAGATCACCCGGCTCAGCGGGTTGTTCTTGCCCACCCCCAGCAACGGGCTGACCGACAACCCGCCAATGCCAGCCTGGCCGGCCGTGGTGTCATAGGTCGCGTGCTTGAGCCGGCTGCGCAAGTCACCGATGTCATTGCGCAGGCTGCGGGTGGTGGGCAGGTTGGGCAGGTCCAGGCGGTGTACCGCCTTGGACGCTACCAGCCCGTGCTCCACCAGGTGTTGCATGGAGTCGGCCAATGGTTTGTTGTGGATCAGGTGATAACGGTCGAAGCGGTATTTGTCGAACTTGTGCAGGTACACATTATTCAAGCTGGCGCCGCTGTACAGCACGCTGTCATCGATCACGAAGCCCTTCAGGTGCAGCACGCCAAACAGCTCGCGGGTTTGCACCGGCACCCCGTACACCGGCACGTGCGTGGGGTGTGCCTGGGTCATCGCCTGGTACCAGGCGCTGTTGCCCGGCTGCTTGCCCGCGCCGATCAGGCCGCGCTGGGCGCGCAGCCAGTCCACCATCACCACGATCTCCAGCTCGGGCCGCGCCGCCTTGGCGGCATGCAGCGCGTCAAACACCTCCTGGCCCGCTTCGTCCTGTTGCAGGTACAAGGCGACAAGGTAGATACGGTGTTGGGCCTGGGCGATTTTCTCCAGCAGGCAGCGGCGAAACTCAGCGGCGCCGGACAGCACCTCGATAGCATCGGCGGTCAGGGGAAAACCGCGCAACTTGGGTAACAGGGAACGTTTGAATAACGACGGCATAGGGCCCGCAATGATCGAATCCGAAGAGCCCGAGAGCTTACACCATGGGGGTGGCCAGGTCTGCCCACGAGATGCCGAAAATAATTGTTTGACCAAGAAGAACGATCGTTCTACTGTTGGCGACATGAACGATATGACCAGCAGTGAAACCCGCGACATTATCCTGGACGTCACCGAAAAGTTGATCTACCGGCATGGCATTGCGGCCACCGGCATGGATCTGCTGGTGAAAACCGCCGGCGTCTCCAGAAAAAGCATCTACCGCTACTTCGCCAACAAGGACGAACTGGTGATCGCCGCCCTGCAGCGGCGCGACGAGCGCTGGCTGCAGTGGCTGCGCAGCGAGGTCGAGCCCTACGCCGACAGCGGCGCGCGCTTGCTTGGCGTGTTCAGCGCCCTCAAGCGCTGGTTTGGCTCCGCGGACTTTCGCGGCTGCGCCTTTATCAACACCAGCGGCGAGACCGGCAACCCGCAAGACCCGGTACGCCTGCTGGCCAAGGCGCACAAACAGAAACTGTTCGAGTACCTGCTCGAACTGTGCAAGGCACATGGCACCCCCGCCCCGGAGCAACAGGCCGCGCACCTGCTGATCCTGGTGGATGGCGCCATTACCATGGCCCTGATCATGGGCGATGTAACCGCTGCTGATAATGCGCAATGCATGGCGCGAACGTTATTGGCACTTTGAACGTTGGATGGGTTTAACGATTAATGTTCTGAAGGAACTCTCAAATGTCAGACAATGCACACCTGCGTCCGCCATTACCGCCCTTTACTCGGGAATCGGCGCTTGAAAAGATCCGCCTGGCCGAAGACGGCTGGAACTCCCGTGACCCGCAACGCGTGTCGCTGGCCTACACCCTGGACACACAGTGGCGTAACCGCGCCGAATTCGCCCACAACCGCGAGCAGGCCCGGGCATTGCTCACACGCAAATGGGCCAGGGAGTTGGACTATCGCCTGATCAAGGAGCTGTGGGCCTTTACCGGCAACCGCATCGCCGTGCGTTATGCCTATGAATGGCACGACGACTCCGGCAACTGGTTCCGCTCCTACGGTAACGAGAATTGGGAGTTTGACCAGGATGGCCTGATGTCCAACCGGTATGCGTGCATCAACGACATGCCGATTAAGGAAAGCGAACGCAAATTCCACTGGCCACTGGGCCGGCGCCCGGATGATCACCCGGGGTTGTCGGAATTGGGGTTGTAGGGGGTTTCGCGGCAAGCACCCAGTGTGCTTGCCGCTTATAGCTCAATCCTGCTGCAAACCCACCTGATACAACACGCCATCCGCTTCATCCGTGAGCACGTACAGGAAGCCATCCGGGCCCTGGCGTACGTCGCGGATGCGCGCCTTCAACTCGCCCAGCAGGCGCTCTTCGTGCACCACCCGATCGCCGTCGAACTGCAAGCGGATCAGCTCCTGGCTGGCCAAGGCGCCGATAAACAAGTTGTGCTGCCAGGCCTTGAACCGGTCGGCGTCGTAGAACGCCATGCCGCTAATGGCCGGCGACTTTTCCCATACATGGTGCGGGCCGACCGTGCCGTCTGCTGTCTTGCCAAGGGCCTCGGGAATCGGCAGCAAGGAATAGTTGATGCCATGGGTCGCCAGTGGCCAGCCGTAGTTCTTGCCACGCTCGATGATATTGATTTCATCGCCACCGCGCGGGCCGTGTTCGTTTTCCCAGAGGGTGCCGGTCCAGGGGTTCAGTGCGGCACCTTGGGGGTTGCGCTGGCCATAGGACCAGATCTCCGGCCGGGCCCCCGGCTGACCGACAAACGGGTTGTCATCCGGCACGCGGCCATCCGGGTAGATCCGCACGACCTTGCCTTGCAACTTGTCCAGGTCCTGGGCTGTGGAACGCTGGTTGTTTTCCCCCAATGTCACAAACAGATAGCCATCGCGGTCAAACACCAGGCGTGAACCAAAGTGATTGCTGGTAGACAACTTGGGCTCCTGGCGCAGGATCACCTGGAAGTCCTGCAAGCCGCTCAGGTCCGCGCTCAAACGGCCACGCCCCACCGCCGTGCCAGCCGTCCCGCCCTCGCCGCCGCCTTCCGCGTAAGACAGATAAACCAGGCGGTCCTCCTTGAAATCAGGCGACAGCACCACATCCAGCAAGCCCCCCTGCCCCTTGGCCCACACGTGCGGCACGCCACTCAGGGGGGCGGATAACTTGCCATCACTGCTCACAAAGCGCAGCGCGCCAGGACGCTCGGTAACCAGGAAGCCCTGCTTGTCTGGCAAGAACGCCACGGCCCAGGGGTGGTCCAGGCCTTTGACAATCGGGGTGACGCTGATGCTGCCTTGCTCGCTGGGAAACTGCCGGGTATCGGCAGCAAACGCGGGCAGTGCGACGGCCAAGACACTGGCACAGCAGGTCGCTAAAAGAGATTTGCGTAGAAACATACCGTGGGGCTCCTTGCGTTCAGGGCCGGCGATTGCCGTTGGCATCTTGCGTCGGGGCTGAGGGTTGCGGGGCAGGACGTGCGGGGGCTGCATCACGCTGCGGGTAGCGGTTGCCGATGCCACCGTTTTCCAGGGTCGGCGGCCGAGGCACAGGCGCGGTGTAGGTGCCACGCGTGGCGGGCATCGAGGGCTGCGTGCCCTGCATGCTGTTGGGGTTGGCCCGCTTGATCGGGCTGTTATACGGGTTGTTGTTGCCGGGCAGGTTCTGCGCCTGGGCCCCGCCACTCAAGGCGAGGCCCAGGACCAGCACCACAAGGCTGCGTGTACGGCGGTTCATGACAAAGCCTCTCTGGGGCGAGGAATACCTGCATTCGATAACACGCTACGCGTTGGGTTCGGGCTGGGTAACTAAATAGTTTCCAGGCAGGTGTAACACGGCTTTGCAGAGCCTGGGCAACAGCCAGCAGATGGCGCAGAGACTGGGGGACGAATCCGTCGGACTGATATGCCCCCCCCGGATGAGATCAGATCAATATGAAGAGCAGCGCCAACCCGGCGAAGATCGCCCACTTTTCCAGGTAGTAGCGGCTACGGTTGCGCTTTTTCAGTTCCTTGCCCCGCAGGCGGATTTTGTACAGGCGGGTAAAGGCGCGGTTCAAGCCGCCGGTCTTGTCCCCGGCATCATTGGGCGAGCCGGCAGCGGCCATGACGTTGCGGCTGAACCAGCGATTGAACGCCGCCGCCCAGCGATACTTCATGGGCCGCTCGATATCGCAGAACAGAATGATGCGGTTTTGCGTCGTGGTGTTTTCGGCGTAGTGGATGTACGTCTCATCGAACATCACCGCCTCGCCGTCACGCCAGTAGTAGTTCTCACCGTCCACATTGATATAGCAGCCTGGATCGTTGGGGGTATCCAGGCCCAGGTGGTAACGATAGGAACCCGCGTAGGGATCACGATGGCGCACCAGCCTGGAACCTGGCGGCAATTCGGCAAACATCGCGGCCTTGATCGAACCGATACTTTGCACCAGCTCAGTGGTGCGTGGGCACAGCTTCATGGCCGAAGGGTGACTGTCGCCGTACCACTTGAGGTAGAAACGCTTCCAGCCCGACTTGAAAAACGAGTTGAAACCCACGTCGTTGTATTGATCCGAACGCTTGATCTCCCCGGCCCGCATCAAGTTCTGGCCTTCCTCGCGAATCACCTGCCAATGCTCCTGCAGCGGGCTCAGGTCGGGGAAGTCACTGGGCGACAAGTAAGGCCGGCCGGGCAACCTGGAGAACGCGTAGAGGAAGCAGTTGACCGGTGCAAGGAAGGTCGAGTGGTCGCTTAACTGCCGGCCCAGCTTATGTCGCACCCGGCCACGCAGGTGTACATACGCAATGGAGACAACGTAAAGGGCAACAATGATGAGTTTCACGGGAATTCGTCACATATCAGAAGAGTACTGGCTGCCCCTTTAGGCCCTGCCGAGCCCGGAATGGAAAATGCAGCCCCTGAAATCACAATTCGTTAACAGGCCCACGAGTGTCTTGGAGACCATTCGGATAGTGGCCAATGGCAGTTATTTTAGCCACAGATTGTAACCAAAGGTTAACTAAGAATTGTGAAAAGGTGTCTTCCAACTGTATAGCCGCGCCACCCCGAAAGTGCGGTGGCGGGTATGCCGGGCTGCGACGCAGCCCGGGAAAGGCCTCGCGCGACTCAGCCCAATGGCTGGTCATCCTTGCGTTCGCGCCGGGTAAAGCGGTCATCGTCCAGGGCTGGATAGCCCACGGTGCGGCGTGTCAGGACCAGATGGCGAACCAGCGCAATAAACATCCCCAACAGCAACCCGGCCACCAGGCTCAAGGCAACCACCAGGACTTTCTTCGGCTTGATCGGGCTCAGCGGTTCCTGGGCGCGCCGGTCAATCGTCACCAGCTTCAAGGCACTCATATCGATATTCAGGCCGCGCAGGCGGGCCACTTCAGCACGCAAGGGCTCGACATCCTGCAGGAAAATATCTTCATTGCCCCGCCGCTTCATAACCTCGACCTGGCGATTGACCTCCAGCAACTGCAGTTCCTTGCCGATTTCCGCGACACGGCTGTTGGTGAAGTCGTCGCTGGTCCGCTGCTGCAAGGCCGTGCGCTCGGCTTCCAGGGCCTCAGTACCAAGGAAGTACAGGGGAATCTGCTGGTTGTTGACCTCGGTGCGCATCACCTGGCTGGAGCCGTTGCGCCCGGCATCGGCCATGGACGACGGGGTGGTCGGGTTCTTGATGCCCATGGACTTGGCAATCGAAATGGCTTCATTGAGCTCGGCCAAGCGGTTGGAGCGCTGCATTTTCATCTGCAGGCGCAAGGCGCTGAGTTCATCTTCAAGCTGGGCGCGCTTGAGCTTGTCGCCTTCGAGCAGCTTGGCGATTTTCGATTCCTTGTCGGTTTCGTAATTGGCGCGTGCTGCGTCAATCTTGCCTTTGAGCTCAGTGAGGCGATTGTTGACGATCACCTTCAGGTCGGCGCCCACTTGCTCGCGCTCGGCGGCAATGGCGTAGTCGACAAACCCGTTGAGAATCGCCACCCCGTCCATATCCGTGGGGTATTGCAGTTCGAGGCGAATATAGCTGCTCAAGGAGTCCGCTTTCTTCGGGTCAGGCAGGATCAGCTTGATCGAGTTGCGGTTGAACGCCTCGAAACTCTGTTCCAGGCTGCGCCCCGGCTCCTGGAACGCCTGGAACAACGCCGGGTTGGCCTTGAAGAAGCTCAGTCGCGCATCGTACGAATCCAGTTGCGCGCCCACTTTGGCCAGCGCGTCCGCCGGCGGCAACTTGTAGACTTCGGAACGATTGAGGGCATCCAACTCATTGATAGCCGCAGGGCGCAGCACACTGCTGACCTGGTACTCACGGGGGGCCAACAACGCGTAGCCAACGCCCACCAGGCCTGCAAAAAGGGTACAACCGATTACCAGTTTCTTTTGCCGCCAGATCGAGTGGAACAGGTCAAATAAATCAATTTCATCAGACACCACGGGGGCTTGAACCTGAGGAGTTCTATTCAAAATGGGGACACCCTTCAAAAAGTGGACACTGGCTGCCCACTACACAATAGATCTGAATAACCAATTGAGAATGCAGGGACAACGCCCTGGATATGGCTAATACGACATAAGGCAACGGTCATCCGACCATTCAGTCACTGAAAAAGTCCCTACCGCATCGAGATTGTTTTCCTTCAGAAAGATTAATGTCATATAGGACGCCGCTCAGCGTAGATGACATATCAAGAAACATCCTTCTCACGATAGGCCAAAATCGTTTTAAATATCTGCTGGCAAAGGAAAAAACCCGACAGGCGCACAACTTTGGGAGATTTCCTACAAAACCTAATAACCAAACTCGACAGGAAACATTTCTTGCTGTCGGCGAGCCCGCCATTGAGGCCTTATCAAAACAGGAGTTTTTGCATGCCATTGCCCTCTTCCCACGCCACCCCGTGCCCAACCGAACGGGATCGACAGGCCCTGCAAGGCACTTGGGAGCAGATCGCCCTGGAAGACAGCGGCATCGCCAACCCACCGGATGAACACAGTGCGCCCGGTGCGCTAACCACAATTGAGGGGGATCGATTCCAGGTCATGACCCTCGATGGCAAGGTCTTGCTGGAGGGGTGTTTTACCCTGGACGCCCGCACCACGCCCAAGAGCATTACCTGGATCGATGCCATCGGGGCCGACGCCGGCAAATGTCTGCCTGCGAGCTACACCCTGGAAGATGAGCGCTTCGTGTTTATCGCGGCAGATGAAGGCATGCCCCGGCCGACGCATTTCAGTACGACGCCAGGGCAGACAATGCGCACCTTCGTGCGCCGGGCTTGAGGGGGTTGGGTGGCATCCGTTTTAGCGACAGGATTTTCACAAACGCTTCACGTTTGGCGCGATAGGTTGAACCCAACTCCTCAAGTAAATCCCTTGGCCCGCCGCCCCAGCGGGCCTTTTTTTGCCTGGCTTTTTCAGGCCGGGCACTTGACGGCGGTCAGGGTGTAGCACATCGGCAATTGCGCCGCCTGGTCCTCGTACTGGTCGTAGACTTCTTCACGATTGGAGTGTGGGTACTCCTGCAGATGCCGCAGTTGCAACCCCGCCGCGATGGCCGCGCTGACAATCTCCCCCAGGGTATGCACGAACCAGTAAGAGGCAGCGGCGGCCCCCTTGCTCGCCCCCTCATAGACAATTGCCTCGTGCTGCACAAAAGGCTCGCGGCGAAAGTATGAAGTGGCCGGCAACATCGGGTTGGCAGCTTCGGGATCGAACACTTCCAGGAACGGATGGGTCTCGTAGATCACCAGCGTCCCCCCTGCTTTCAGGGTGCTGGCGACATGCCGCATAAACAGTGCGATATCCGGCATCCAATTCAGCACGCCGATGGTGATCAGGGCAATGTCAAACCGCCCGTGCAGGCGCTCGGGTAAATGATGAATATCGGTTTCGATAAACTCAGGTGAATGTGGCGACCGGCTGGCCAGTTCCGCAGCCTGGGCAAGAAACGCATCGGACTGGTCGATCCCGACCACGCTGCTGGCGCCCAGCCCATACAGCGACAGGCTTTCACGGCCGTTATTGCACCCCAGTTGTACCGCGTCCCGGCCCCTGATCCCCACCTGCAACAACAGGGCGGTCAGGGTCGGATCCAGGCAACTGAACCCCGGCTCGCCAACGGCCTCAAGCAGGCCTTGCCAGTGCTCGGTCGCTTTATGGTGTGCGGCGGATTCGTTCCAGGCGGCCTTGTTACTGGCGATGGCCTGTTGAGCAGACAGCGTGTCCATTGCGTCTCCAAACGGTTGAGCGTGCGCAACACAATGGCAATGAGCGCCGTCAAAAAATAAAAAGGTGGTTCGCCCCGCACCGACAGCCTCGCCATCCCTGAACCGGTAAAGAGCCATCACTGCAGGGCGAACGGTGGAAACTTAATCCACGGCCATTGGATGTTCAACTGTTATCAACACGGGATCGGACAATCGAGACAATTTCGATACAACTTGATGAATTTTGTAGAATTTACAGCCCAAATAACCAAGCCAGGCACTGCTCGCCGTCCGACAGGCCTGCCTGTCATATAACTCGCGCCTCACCTATGCGACAATGCGCGCCAAATTCCAACATGCACCCCATATTTTCCTGTTAACTTTGGCCCGCCAAAATACTGGATATATACAGGTTTAACGGTGTTCGCAGGGAAGCGCTATACTCAATATCCAACGGTTAATCACACAGGCCGCAACGCCACGTCACGAGGATCGCAGATGACAGTCGGAGTAACAGTGGGGTCAATCACAGAAGAACTTGGCGCGCCATCGTTCGTGCACTCTTTTTTCTCAACCATCAGCGCTCATTGCGAACCCACTGGTTGGGGGCGCAGCCTTCCACACCTGATGAATGAACTCTACCAGGGCCGCCTCGCTCATGTGAGCGCCCTGTTTGCACTTACGGAACTACGGATGGCGAAAGCCACGTTGAGCAACTTACCTCCCTCATCTGTTGTCTGGGACATCGAGAACCGCTTGGCCAAACCACCTTGGGGCGACAACATCGCACCGCACATCACGAACCTTGGTAACTACTTCGTATCGAGTACCGGGCGCGACGTTTTCCACATACTTGAAGAGGTGTTAGCCACCTCTATCGAAGAGCGACGGGATGTCCTTCTTCAGTGACAGGCTGTAGCCGGCCGCTATAGGACACAGAGGTTGTAGATTTCGACTTGGACTTTCAAACCCCTTGAAATTTTCAATTATAAAAATCTGAAAATCCCCCTCAGCGCCGCCTTAATGCTTCCTCAATAAGTGATGAGGGATCAATGGCATAGCCCTTTTGCCCAAGCAATTTATAAAAATCTTTATTGCTATTTTCAAATACTGCCAAATTCGAGGTCTTGACACCAGAACCATCTAACTCCTGCAAAATAAAATAAATAACATCTCCTTTTGCCCACACGGCTTGTTTGAAGCTGATGCCATTCTCATTATCAGTGCTGAGTTTTGTAACAAGCGGCAGACCCATTTTTTCCTGGATCTCCCCGACTAGACCGCTACTCTGTGAACGTGAATAAATTCTCAGTTCGTACATTGACAATATTTCTTCCACTTCAGAATAATGGAAAACTATTTTATTCTTCTTTTCTTCAAATTCGCCAGAAAGACTCACACCATTGTAATTTAATAAATTCGGCGAAGAGCTTTCCGATCTCTCATACCCAAACAATGTTTTTTCTTCCGATGAAACTGCATCAACACCAGCTACCTTATAAATAGATTGAATATTTTCTTTAAATGTAAGATTTGCCAAGTCCAGGCCATCAGAAACGGGTTTTGAGCTTTGGGTGGTATTCCCCCCAACGTCCTTATCATTATTTTTTGAAAAGCAAACCGGAGCAATGACAAACAGAAGAACAATGAAAGCAATTTTTTTCATGTCTACTTGCCTCATAAAAATTTACTGAATTAGATTTTCAAAAAACGATGATCAATTAAGCACAGGGAGGCCGCCAAGGTCAAAAACTCCGATGTTTAGCAAGCCTCCGGTCGCGATTGATTGCCAACCACGTCACAGTAGTGAACACCGACCCCAGTGGCCATCAGGGCATGGTCAATCACAAGTCGCTGAAGACATCGCGCCGGAGAAGATTGGCCAGGCCGTTTGCAGCATTCCCCACCGATGGACGATCTACCTGAGCACCCTGTGGGTTTTGCCAAATCGCTCCAAATGAACGCCTGTGACGGCGACGAATAACCCTCCCTGCTCGCTGCATCCGGTCACGGAGGGCGGCGCCTGAATATGGTAACTGCAAACGAATCAAATAATTCCCCTAATGCGTAGCAATGCATTTATCAGTGTGTCTGCTCAGGTGCCTCAGTCAGAGATAAATATCCAAGCAGTTCCCCTCTCCTGTGTTGTAGCTAAAAAACCTTAATCATCAGAGCGAATTCGGAAGTTACCTCGCCATCATTAAAAAATAACTCCCACCTAAACTTCACCTCTTTCAAATCCAGAAAACCAATTAACTTACTGAAATAAAAAGTTAATAAAAATTAATAAATATCTTCTATTACCCCAATAGACCCCCACTATTTGAAACACTCTTGACACAATATTTCCTGGATGCAACTTTGTGTCTCGAATGTTTGATAAAGGAACTACTGATGGCCAAATGATTATATAAAAATCTTAATCTGACTTGCCATAAGCACGCTCTAGTTGCTTACGGCTTCGTACAATTAAATATAGGCAGATATACACATGAAAAACATCAAGCTACTCTCTTTGCTGGCACTGGCTATTTCAGGTGTAGCACTCGCGGCGCCGCCCCCTCGTGAGGAACCTTCCGATAAGCCACCGACCACTCAGACCCCGACAATAGATCATGACAAAGCTCTTGAAGATGCAAAGAACAACCCCGGGAAAGTAGTCGATCTAGGAGGTGGAGTTACCACCACAACCGCCCCGCATGATCCGAGAATTAGAACCGACTATACTTTCAACGACTTTCTGAAAATCGTAAATAAAGCATTTACTCAGCCAGTTACCTCCTTCTTTGAGTCTGCTGATGACCTCCATGCTGCGTTAAATAATAAAACTCCAACCTTTGACCCATCGGATCGGGAGGTTTTAAGCAAGGTAGGTCAAGTGATTGCAACGGTGGTCGGAGCCTCGGGCGGCGTGGGAGCCGTTATGGTCACCACTGGCCAGGTTGCAGGCATCGCCAGTGACGAAGTTCAGACAAAAATGAACTCTTTCCCTCTTGGTTTCAGGCTTCAGGGAAAGGAAGTTATTACCATTGAGCCTCTTGGTGGCCCTCGAAAGGTGAGTTCCTCTGGTGAAACTGTAAGTCCAGACGGTAAACCAATCACAAGTATCCTTAAGAGGATAAACGGCCGGATAGGAATTCCACTGAGCCCCGTAAACCCACCAAGACTTCCATCTAATTTGGAGCTTGAACGTCTGCCCTCATACGCTGAATTACCACTAGAAAACCTAGAGCGTGATCCTGAAAACCCTGATGACGGGCCTTTACCTATTGAACTGACAGACAAAAGCAACAGCCTTTCTTCGACTCCAACTGATGAAGTAATGAATAGGGCAGTCAATCCGCAGCGCGGAGAGGAATTTGTTACTTTATTTCGGGGAACCTCAAAATTATCAATAGAAGCGATGGCTGCAAATGGAAGTGCTGGAGGGGAGCCAGTCGATGTACTTGCAGCTCCACCTACTACCAACGAAGTTAAAAGACAAGTTGGAAGAGGGGCCTTTCTTCCAGAATTTTCTACGAGTATAAATACTGCAGATCAATTCTCCAGAGGCCGCTATCTAGTTGTGGTCCGTATAAAGGCTAAGTACCTTAGTAAAGGCAGCGCGGTGGAGCATGGATTCATTGCAAATAAAAATGCGCCTATTGAAATCTTAAAAATATATGATCGGACTTTTGGAAAACCTGAGCGCAATATTCCAAACGCATCATAAATTTTAATCAATCGTAAATGACGGGGCGACCATGCCCCGTCATCTTTCTGTCTGGGTGAGGCTCTACCAAGCCTGAAACATGAGTAGTCCGGTTTACTCATGCGGGCTCCCAAACGCCAGCCTGTCAACTCTTATTCTCCGGTCTACGGCTTCGGCTCCGCACCATAGGCAAGCCTACGTCATAGAGCAAGATCAGCAATCGGCGACAAGTAGACCAGGTACGAGAGTGGGAACGCCTGGTAAGCATCGCCAGCAAGCGCGGAGCGACCGCGTTCTTCGCCACCGTAAGGGTGCTGGAAACACCTTTCGTTTTTCCGCCCTCGAAGCACTCGGAGTACGTGAAACAGACATCCGACCTGCACAAACAATGGACTCCGGCGTTAAAAGCTTTGAACATCCGTCGTCGCCCGCCATACAACTGTCGCCACACCTATGCGACAATATGCATTATGTCTGGCATGAACCCCGCCTTCATCTCCCAGCAGCTCGGCCATAGCGTGCAGATGCTGCTCTCGACTTATGCGCGTTGGATCAACTCAAGCTCGGACTGGAGCGAATTGGAAAAGCTCCAGATTGGTCCCAAATTGGTCCCAGCTCAAATAAGCGCACCCCAAGCTATTGATAGGTAAAGTAATTGATCTCCACAGCTAACATCACCATGCAGTTCGGCGCCAAGCCGCTGTTTGAGAACGTCTCGGTCAAGTTCGGCGCCGGTAACCGTTATGGTTTGATCGGTGCCAACGGTTGCGGCAAGTCGACCTTCATGAAAATCCTCGGGGGCGACCTCGATCCGTCCGGCGGCCAGGTCATGCTGGAGCCGAACGTGCGCCTGGGTAAACTGCGCCAGGATCAGTTCGCCTACGAAGAATTCAACGTGATCGACACCGTGATCATGGGTCACGAAGAGCTGTGGAAGGTCAAGGCCGAGCGCGATCGCATCTACTCGCTGGCGGAAATGAGCGAAGAAGATGGCATGGCCGTGGCCGAGCTGGAAACCGAGTTCGCCGAAATGGACGGCTACACCGCCGAATCCCGTGCCGGTGAACTGCTGCTGGGCCTGGGTATCGGCATCGAGCAGCACTTCGGCCCGATGAGTGAAGTGTCGCCAGGCTGGAAGCTGCGTGTATTGCTGGCCCAGGCGCTGTTCTCGGACCCGGAAGTGTTGCTGCTCGACGAACCGACGAACCACCTGGACATCAACACCATCCGCTGGCTGGAAAACGTCCTGACCCAGCGTAACAGCCTGATGATCATCATCTCTCACGACCGTCACTTCCTGAACAGCGTGTGCACCCACATGGCTGACCTGGACTACGGCGAGCTGCGCCTGTTCCCGGGCAACTACGACGAGTACATGACCGTGGCGACCCAGTCCCGCGAGCAGTTGCTGTCGGACAACGCCAAGAAGAAAGCGCAGATCTCCGAACTGCAATCGTTCGTCAGCCGCTTCTCGGCCAACGCCTCGAAAGCCAAGCAGGCCACGTCCCGCGCCAAGGCGATCGACAAGATCCAATTGGCCGAGGTCAAGCCTTCGAGCCGTGTGAGCCCGTTCATCCGCTTCGAGCAAACCAAGAAGCTGCACCGCCAGGCGGTCATCGTCGAACGCATGGCCAAAGGCTTTGACGGCAAGCCACTGTTCAAGGACTTCAGCTTCCAGGTTGAAGCCGGCGAGCGCGTGGCGATCATCGGCCCGAACGGTATCGGCAAGACCACCCTGCTGCGCACCCTGGTCAACGAACTGACCCCGGACGCCGGTAGCGTGAAGTGGACCGATGCGGCTGAGCTGGGTTACTACGCCCAGGACCACGCCCATGACTTTGAAGACGACATGAGCCTGTTCGACTGGATGGGCCAATGGACTCAAGGCGAACAAGTGATCCGTGGCACCCTTGGCCGCATGCTGTTCTCCAACGACGAGATCCTCAAGTCGGTCAAGGTCATCTCCGGTGGCGAGCAAGGTCGCATGCTGTTCGGCAAGCTGATCCTGCAAAAGCCCAACGTGCTGATCATGGACGAACCGACCAACCACTTGGACATGGAATCCATCGAGGCGCTGAACCTGGCGCTGGAGAACTACCCGGGCACGCTGATTTTCGTCAGCCACGACCGTGAGTTCGTATCGTCCCTGGCCACCCGTATCATCGAGCTGAGCCCAAGCGGCGTGATCGACTTCAGCGGCACCTACGACGACTACCTGCGTAGCCAGGGTGTGGTGTTTTAAGGGCAGCCAATAGCGGTTAGCCACAAGCAGCAAGTAAAAGCCCCGCCAGCAGTGACGGGGCTTTTTGCATTGACGGAAATGACGCTGTCGTTGGATCGTTAGCCTGCTTCCTTTTTCCCCATGCCCTTGCCATGATGCGTTCACCGCCCTGCCGCGAATAAGCCTCCATGCCTGCCGCCCCCAGCTCCCTGTCGATCACCTTGCAGATCGTCTCCATCGTCTTCTATACCTTTATCGCGTTTATCTGCATCGGCCTGCCGATTGCGGTGATTCCCGGCTACGTCCATGAACAACTGGGCTTCAGCGCCGTGGTGGCAGGCATCACCATCGGTTCGCAGTACCTGGCCACCCTTCTCAGCCGCCCCATGGCTGGGCGTATCTCGGACAACCTCGGCACCAAACGGGCGATCGTGCTCGGTTTGAGCGGCATCCTGCTCGGCGGCGTGTTGACCTTTTTCGCCACGCTGCTGCACAGCCTGCCCAGCCTGAGCCTGGGGGTCCTGCTGGTCGGCCGCGTGCTACTGGGCGTGGCCCAGGGCCTGATCGGCGTGGGCACCATCAGTTGGTGCATGGGCCAGGTCGGCGCCGAACACACCGCGCGCTCGATCTCCTGGAACGGTATCGCGTCCTATGGTGCTATCGCCATTGGCGCACCGCTGGGCGTGGTGATGGTTGCGCAATACGGCTACAACAGCCTGGGCCTGGCCCTGGCGCTGCTGGCCGGGCTGGGCCTGGTGCTGATCCGCAAAAAAACCTCGGTGCCGGTGGTGCGCGGCGAGCGCCTGCCGTTCTGGGCGGTGTTCGGGCGGATTGCACCGTTTGGCGCCAGCCTGTGCCTGGCCTCCATCGGCTACGGCACCCTGACCACCTTTATTACCCTGTTCTACCTCAGTCGCGGCTGGACCGACGCCGCCTGGTGCCTGACGGTGTTTGGCCTCTGTTTTATCCTCTCGCGCCTGCTGTTTATCTCCAGCATCAACCGTTTTGGCGGCTTTCGCGCAGCAATTGCCTGCATGAGCCTGGAAACCCTCGGCCTGGCCCTGCTATGGCTCGCGCCCTCTCCCGCCATCGCCCTGATCGGCGCCGGCCTCACCGGGTTTGGCCTGTCGTTGGTGTACCCGGCACTGGGCGTCGAAGCCATCAAACAGGTGCCCAACAGCAGCCGCGGCGCGGGGCTGAGTGCCTATGCGGTGTTTTTCGACCTGGCGCTGGCGATTGCCGGGCCATTGATGGGCGCGGTGGCCTTGAACCTGGGTTACTCGTGGATCTTCTTCGGCGCGGCGCTGCTCTGCGTCACGGGCCTGGGCCTGACCTTGCTGCTGATGCGCCGGGCCTACTGATCCGCGGTCTGCATGCCGGCCCGCGCGTGCTGGCCGAGGGTGCGGCTGAAAAAACGCCCGGCCTCGGAGACCAGGTCGCGGTGGATGCCCTCGCGGTCCACCCCATCGGCATCGGTACACAGCGCTGGCATCAGCGCCAGTTGCTCGTCATCGCAGGGCGCCATGAAGATAAAGTGCCCGGCCCCGGCCAACAGTTTGAAATCCGGCGGCTGCGGCAGCTTGCGCGCCAGGGCGGCGGCGTTTTTGTCCACGGCCACCAGCTTGTCACCATCGCCGCTGTACAGCAGCACCGGTACATGCACGTCGCCCAGAGTATGACGACCAAACATCAGGCTCAGCGGGGCCATCAGCATCAACGCGTGGATCCGGGGATCGGCCTGGGGTTGCAGGTCATCGCGGTCGACCACCAGCTCACCCTTGGTCGTACAGGCGTCGCGGTCTTCGGGACGTTCCTGGCAATAGCGGCGCAGGCGCTCGAAATCCGGCCTGGCCCCGGCCAGGATCAGTGCCGTCTCGCCGCCCGCCGAATAGCCGATCACGCCCACCTGATCCACATTGACGAACGGCGACAGCATCGGGTCGCCCAGGGTGGCGCTAATCGCTGCAGAAATCTGGAGCGGGCGCCCATACAGGTTACTCAAGGTGCCCAGGCGGCTGTGGTCCTTGTAGTTGTCGCCAGGATGCAGCACCGCCACCACCACAAACCCTTTGCGCGCCAGCGACGTTGCCAGGTCGTGCAAGGCCAGGGGCGTGCCGGTATTGCCGTGGGACAGCATCAGCAGCGCAAAGCGGCCGATGGCGACCTTGGCGTCCTCGGTGGCGGCGACGCGATACGCGCCCACCTGGTTGATATGTTCCGCGCCCGTGGACGGATAAAACGCGATGGCTTTCATCGGCTGCCCATCCAGTGGGTCGAGAAAGCTCATGCGGTGATAACCCACGCTCCAGTGGGGGTGCGGGGCCACGGCAGCGTGCACGGGAATGAGGCCGCTGAGCAGGCAAAGCAGCAAGACTGCACAAAAACGCATCATGGGGCTGTCCACCTGGGCTGTGTGACGCCTGCGAGTCGGTTCAGGCTCAGGCGGCATGGCCCTGCAAAGCATAACCTGCGCCAGATTCGCCCGCCCAAAACAAAAAACCCTGTATCCCGCTGGTTTTCAGGCCAGCAGAATACAGAGTCTAGGCGTCTCGGATCAGATTGACAGCAAGTCGCGGCGATCTTTACACAGGGCTTACGCTGCGACGAACAACTGCTCGCTGATCACGGTATTGGCGTCGTTCAGCGCCTTGCTGCGCACTTCGTCACCGTAGGCCAGGCCATGGGCGCGGACGAACTCGACATCAGTGATGCCCAGGAAGCCCAGCAACAACTTCAGGTAGTCCTCGTGTGCGCCGCTGGAAGGCTGGCCTACGTGCAGGCCGCCAGCCGTGGAGACCACGATGACTTTCTTGTTACCGCACAGGCCTTCCGAGCCGGCTTCGGTGTAGCGGAAGGTCTGGCCGGCGACGGCAATGCGGTCGATCCAGGCCTTGAGCTGGGTGGGGATGGTGAAGTTATACATCGGCGCGGCGATGACCACCGCGTCGGCGGCCAGGAACTCGGCCAAGGTCGAGGCGCTCAGGTCGGCTTCGTGCTTCTGCACTGCATCACGCAGCTCGGCGGCGGTGCCCAGGGCGCCCAGGGTAATCCCGGAAAAATGGTTGATGCCTTCGCTGGCCAGGTCGCGGTAGGTGACTGCCACACCCGGCTCGGCCGCTTGCCAGGCCTTGACCACTTCGCGGCTCAACTGGCGGGAGGCCGAGTTGTCGCCCAGGATGCTGGAATCGATATGCAAGAGTTTCATGTGGGATCTCCAAGTGAGGATCGCCACCGGGCGATCTGATGGAGAGAATCCTACAGGTCATTCCAATAGCCGATTAGCCAATTAAAATGCGATAGTTCGTCCCACTGACAGGACAATAGGCCAACCATGCAAGACCTCAATGACCTCTACTATTTCGCCAAGGTGGTGGAAGCCGGTGGCTTCGCGGCCGCTGGCCGGCTGCTGGGGATCCCCAAATCCCGGCTGTCGCGGCGCATTGCCGAACTGGAGGAGCGCCTCGGCGCTCGCCTGCTGCAGCGCACCACCCGGCAACTGACCCTGACCGCCGTCGGCGAACGTTACCTGGGGCATTGCCAGGCGATGCTGCTGGAAGCGGAAATGGCCGACGAAGCCGTAGTCAACATGTCCAGCGAGCCACGGGGCCGCCTGCGGGTCAGTTGCCCGGTGGGCCTGGCCCATGAAATCCTGCCGACCGTGGTGGCGCAATTCCTCGCGGCCCACCCGTTGGTGCAACTGGAGATGATGCTGATCAATCGCCGCGTAGACCTGGTGGCCGAGGGCGTAGACGTGGCCTTGCGCGTGCGCGAACTGGGGGATGAAGACCCGCTGCTGGTAACCCGCCGCCTGCGCCAGGCCCAGACGGCCATGGTCGCCAGCCCCGAGTTTATGCGCGGTCGCCGGATCGAAACCCCGGCCGACCTCAAGCAACTGCCCATACTCGGCGCACTGGAGGCCGACCGTCTGGTCCACCTGCGCATGCTCGACCCGGTCGGCAATGTCACTGACCTGGCAATGGAGGCACGCCTGGGTATCGACGACTTCCTCGTACGCAAGGCCAGCGCCCTCGCCGGCCTGGGCTTTACCGTGCTGCCGATGATGTATTGCGAGCAGGAGCTGGAAACCGGCCAACTGGTGCAACTGCTGCCTGAATGGTCATTGCCCGGTGGCTGGCTGCAAGCGGTCTACCCACACCGACGCGGCGTATCCCCAGCCGTGCGTGCCTGGATCGACTTTTTGGCCCATGCCTTCAAGAGTTGCGGAGATCGACGGCTATGAATACCCGGATCATGAGCGAAGACGACGTCGCCCGGTTCTGCCTGGGTTTGCCCGGTGCCCGGGAGGATTACAAGTGGGGCGGCGTGCGGGTGTTCTCCATTGCCGGCAACAAGATGTTCGCCTTGCAGAACCTGCGGGGCGATTCCCTGGCGTTCAAGGTCGACAAGGAACTGTTCCTCGGCCACGTGGACCGCCCCGGCATCCACCCGGCGCCGTACCTGGCGCGGGCGCAGTGGATCATCATGCAGGTGCCCTACCCGCTGGGCGGCGAAGAACTGCGCGGCTTGCTGCAGCGTTCCCACCAGTTGGTGGTGAGCAAGCTGCCCAAGCGCACGCAGATCGGGTTGAGGCTGGACGAGTAAGCCAGTCCAGGTCGTCTTGCACACAACTTGATCATCGAGACATGCACATACCCCTGTGGGAGCGGGCTTGCTCGCTCCCACAAGGGCGCAGCTTCGCTCTCAAGCCCCACATGGCTAGAAGACTGACAGCAGCGTCCCACCAAGGAACAACTGATCGATCCAGAACACCTGGTGCAGCAACACGATCAGCCAGAACACCACCTGGTACGACACCTTGCGCGTCTTGTGGCGAAACACCTGCTGGGCGAGCAAGGCGCCCGGCCAGCCACCGGCCAGTTCCAGGGCATGCAGGATCTTCTCCGGGGTGCGCCAGCTGTCGCTCTGGGCCTTGCGTTTGTCGCTCCAGTACAGGCAAAACGTCACCACGCTGACCAGGCCATAGGCCGCCAACGGCACCAACGACACCCCGCGATACGCCAGCAGGGCCGCGCCGAACAACGGCACGGCACACAACAGTGCAAACACCACAGCCTTCAAGCGCAGATGTTGGATTGTCATCACGCCTTGGCCGCCGCCCAGTCAATCCAGCCGAACTGCCAGGTGGCCAGGATCAGCAAACCGAACGCAATGCGGTACCAGGCAAACACCGCATAGCTGTGGCTGGCGATGAACTTGAGCAAGCCACGCACCGCAATCATCGCGAAGATGAACGAGACCACAAAACCGACGGCAAACACCGGCAGATCCGCCGGCTGGAACAGGTCACGGTACTTGTAGCCCGAGTACACCGCCGCGCCGACCATGGTTGGCATTGCCAGGAAGAACGAGAACTCGGTGGCTGTCTTGCGCGACAGGCCGAACAACAGGCCGCCGATAATGGTCGAGCCGGAACGCGAAGTGCCCGGGATCATCGCCAGGCACTGGGCAAAACCCACTTTCAAGGCGTCTTTCCAGGTGATGTCATCCACCGTTTCGGCATGGACTTCATGCTCGCGGCGCTCGGCCCACAACATGATCACGCCACCGATCACCAGTGCGGTGGCCACGGTGATCGGGTTGAACAGGTATTCGTGGATCAGGTCGGCAAAAATCACCCCCAGCACCACCGCCGGCAGGAAAGCGATCAGCAGGTTGACCGTGAAGCGCTGGGCATTGCGCTGGGTCGGCAGGCCGGTCACTACGTCGAGGATCTTGCGCCGGAACTCCCAGACCACCGCCAGGATGGCGCCCAGTTGAATGATGATGTTGAACGCCATGGCGCGTTCGCCACCGAAGTCGAGCAAGTCGGCGACGATGATCTGGTGCCCGGTACTGGAGATCGGCAAGAACTCCGTCAGCCCTTCGACAATGCCAAGTATCAATGCCTGAAAGGCAGTCCAAAGATCCATTATTCCCCCAAAAGGTCATGCGACGGCATGCCTCGTTGATATTTTCTAGGTGTTCACTAACGATGAGCACGCTGCAAGGCTGCGCGCAGGATCAAGGCCGAACTGCAAAAATTCTGTGAAAAATCAGGCAGGACTCAGGTTTTTTGATTCCGGGCCGAAAGCCTATCAGACAAGCCCGAATTTCGCTGCGCGTTATCGCTGGCCGATCAATGCAACACCGAAAATTATAAGAACGCGGAGTGACAAGACTATGAATAGTTTGCGCAATATGTCGATCAGCCGACGCCTGTGGATGATCCTGATAGTCGCCGTGTTGATGTTGCTGACCCTGGGGTTGCTGATGCTCAAGCAGATCCACGACGATCTCTACCAGGCCAAGAGCCAGCAGACCCAGCATGTGGTGCAGACCGCCAGCGGGATTCTGAACTTTTATCACACCCTCGAGACCACCGGCGTGCTGACCCGCGAAGCGGCGCAGAAGCAAGCCCTGAGTGTGGTGCGCGGCCTGCGCTATGACCAGGACGACTACTTCTGGATCAATGACCTGACGCCGGTAATGATCATGCACCCGGCCAACCCCAAGCTCGACGGGCAGAACCTTTCGACCATCCGCGACCCGGACGGCTTTGCGATCTTCAACGAGTTTGTCAGCCTGGCCAAGGCCAAGGGCAGCGGTGTCGTCAACTACCGCTGGCCGAAGCCCGGGGCGGATGCGCCGGTGGCCAAGACCTCCTATATCCAGTTGTTCGAGCCCTGGGGCTGGATCATTGGCTCCGGCATCTACGTGGACGACGTACAGGCCCAGTTCCGTGGCCAGGTGTGGGAAGCCTCGCTGGTCGGCCTGGGCATTGCGCTGATCATGGCCCTGCTGGTGGTGCTGATTGCCCGCAGCATCGTGCGCCCGCTACAGGAAGCGGTGCACGCCATGGCCAATATCGCCAGCGGCGAAAGCGACTTGACCCGCAGCCTCGACACCCACGGCCGGGACGAAGTCACGCAACTGTCCCAGCACTTCAACACCTTCACCGCCAAGCTGCGCCAGGTGGTCAGCCAGTTGCAGGTGTGCGCCAATGCCCTGGGCCAGTCGTCCGCCGAACTGGGCAGCAACGCCAGCCAGGCCCATGACCGCAGCCAGCAGCAGTCCCAGCAAATGGAGCTAGTGGCCACCGCCATCAATGAAGTGACCTACGGCGTGCAGGACGTGGCGAAGAATGCCGAACACGCCGCCAGCGAAATGCGCGATGCCCAGACCCAGGCCGAACAGGGCCAGGTCAATATCGACGGCAGCCTGCAACAGATCGATGCACTGTCCGGCACCATCAGCCAGGCCGTGGAAGTGATCCGTACCCTGTCCACCGAAAGCACGCAGATTGGCGGGGTGCTGGAGGTGATCCGCAGCATTGCCGACCAGACCAACCTGCTGGCCCTCAACGCGGCCATCGAAGCGGCCCGCGCTGGCGAGCAGGGCCGCGGTTTTGCCGTGGTTGCCGACGAAGTACGCCTGCTGGCCCAGCGCACGCAAAAATCCACCGCCGAAATCCAGAGCATGATCGAACGCCTGCAAGGGCATTCCGAAGCGGCGGTCAAGGTCATCAGCGACAGCCACCAGGCCTCGCAACTGACCATTGAACAAGCCGGCCAGGCGGGTGCCAGCCTGACAGCCATCGGCCAGGCCCTGCGCAACCTCAACGGCCTCAACGCCTCGATTGCCAGCGCCACCCTGCAACAGGCCCACGTGGTGGAAGACATCAACCAGAACGTGACCCAGGCCGCCGGCCTGTCCCACAGCACTGCGCTGGCGGCCCAGCAATCGAGCGTGGCCAGCGTGCACCTGAAGGACTTGAGCGAAGAGCTCAACGGCCTGCTGCGCCAGTTCAAGGTCTAACCCCCCACGGTGTAGGCGCTGGCCTCCAGCGCCTACACGGGTTCTGCATTTTGCCCGGGAGGTTGGGTACAATCGCCCTCCTCTTCGACTCTTCCAAGGAATCCCATGTCCGGGCTTGAACTGTTTGCCGCCGCGCTGGGGGTGATTGCCGTCTGGCTGACGGTCAAGCAGAACCCGTGGTGCTGGCCGATCGGCCTGGTCATGGTGTTGCTGTACACCTGGGTGTTCTTCGAGGTGAAGCTGTATTCGGACATGCTGCTGCAAGTGGTCTACGCCGGCCTGCAAGTCTACGGTTGGTGGCAATGGACCCGTGCCGGCGAGGTGCGCCAAGGGCGACAGGTCACCCGCCTCGGCACCCAGGCCGTCCTCCTGAGCCTGAGTCTCGGCGCCGTGGGCAGCCTGCTGCTGGGCGCGGCCATGGCGCACTGGACCGATGCCGCCCAACCGTGGCTGGATGCAGCGCTGACCGGTTTCAGCCTGGTGGCGCAGATGTGGATGGCGCAAAAACGCGTGCAATGCTGGGCGCTGTGGATTGTGGTCGATGTGATTTTTGTCGGCCTGTTTGTCTACAAAGGGCTGTACCTGACGGCCGCGCTCTATGCCCTGTTCACCGTGATCGCCGTGCAGGGCTGGCGGCAATGGCGCGCCGACCCGGCGTTGCGCGCATGAAGGTGCTGGTGATGGCAGGCCCCGAGTCCAGCGGTAAAAGCTGGCTGGCCGAGCAGTTGCAGGCGCATTTCGGCGCGGTGCTGGTGGGCGAGTATGTGCGCTACTTCATCGACCACTACCAGCGCGATACCACCCTGGCCGACATCCCGGACATCGCCCGCGGCCAACTGGCCTGGGAAGATGCCGGCCGTGCGCGGCAACCGCAACTGTTGATCCTCGACACCCACTTGCTGACCAACAAGCTGTGGAGCCTGACCCTGTTTGGCGATGCCCCGGCATGGCTCGATGAGGCGCTGCTGGCCCGCCACTACGACCTGCACCTGCTGCTGTCGCCCGAAGGCATTGGCTGGACCGCCGACGGTCAGCGCTGCCAGCCGGACCTGGCCGATCGCCTGGCCTTCTTCCAGGCCAGCCGCGACTGGCTGGAGCAGCATCACCAGCCCTTCAAGGTGATTGACGGGGATTGGCAGGCGCGGCATGACCAGGCGTTTGCCGCCGTGGCGCAGCTGCTCGCAGAATAACCCCCCCTACTCGTGGATCACCTGCCGTTGATACTGCGGATCAGCCTTGATCTGCTGTTCGGTAAACGGCAACGGGCTGAGCTTTTTCGCGGAAAACGCCAGGGTCTGGTCCTTGAAGTACGGCGATGCCGGATCGCTGGACAGTGAGAACGCCAACACCCCTTCGGCCTTGGGCCCCTGATCGTCGAAGGTGACGATCTGCATGTAACTGCTGCCGCTGACCACCTCACGCTTGCCATCGGCCCTCGGCACGCTTTGCATGGCGTTGTAGATCCCCAGTTCCTGCGGGCCGCCATGCATCGGGGTGCTGCCCGAGACCTGGATATCGCCCCAACGCGCACCCTCCGGCAACCCCAGCTCGCTCACCTGGGCGATTGACGCCAGCATCGCCTCACGCAATGCCCCGGCCACCTCCGGCTGCTCGATAAGCAAGCCGCGCGGGGTGGTTTGCGCATGATCCGGGTCAAACGCAACACGGCACACCTGCGGCACATGCTGCATGCGCGCCATGACCTGGATGAAATGCACCAGGCCCAGGCCGCTGTCGAGGTTGGCTTTCTGGTCCCAGTCCTTGAGGCGGGTACACAGGGTTGTCAACGCTGCATCCGTCTGTTGCGCGCAAAACCTGAGCAAGTCCGGCATCACCTGCCCGGCCAGGTACACCTGGTTATCCAGCACCATGTGCTGCAAATCGCCGACGGTGATCGGCTGCTTGTCCAGGTCCTGCAAACGCTGCAAGGCAAAACGCGCACGGGCGCCCAGGGCGATGCGGTCCTGGCTGACCACCGGCGAAAAGCCGGCCAGCGGCGCCTTGGGGTTGGCCATCCAGGCCGAGTCGTTGGAATGCTGCACATAGTCCTTGCGCTGCAGCTGCGGCAGTTGCTCAGCGGCGAAGATCCCCGGCTGTGCGGCACGCGGGTCGATATCCCAGGCACAGGCGCTGCGGGCACCGTCGAGCATGATCATCTGCAGGCCGGCACGCGGGTCACTGCATTGCGCGAGCTTTTGCGCACTGACGTTCGGCACCACCGACAGGTTCATATACAGGCTCTGCCCCTGGTCATCCGCCGCCAGGGTATTGACCCACGGAATGCCCTGCAGGACCTGCACCGAGGTTTGCAGGTCCTTGAGGCTGCGGGCCTGGTTCATCGCATACCACTGGTGCAGCACGCGGTCGTTGCCCAGGTTGGCGTCGCGCAGGCTGAAGGCGTACTGCCCGTTCCAGTCGAGCTTGCCCGGCCATTGCACCACCGGGCCGAACTGCGAACTGTAGACCGTTTGGGTGTGGGGCTCGGCACCCTTGACCTGCACGGTTACCTGGCTTTTCTGCATGGGGATCGACTTGCCGTCGAGCAAATAGCGAGTTGAATCCTTCGGGTCCAGGGTCAAGCGATACAGGGTGAAGTGCTTGGATGTATCGACCGTATGGGTCCAGGCCACATGCTGGTTGAAACCGATATTGACCACCGGCAGGCCCGGCAAGGCGGCGCCCATCACATCCAACTGACCAGGGATGGTCAAGTGCATCTGGTAAAAGCGCATGCCACCGATCCACGGGAAATGCGGGTTGGCCAATAACATGCCGCGCCCGTTGAACGAACGCTCGCTGCCCACCGCCACCGCGTTGCTGCCACGATCCAGGGCAAAGCGCTGCTGCTTCAAGGTGGCGACCTCAAACGCTCGCGCATTGCCCTGCACCGCCACGCCTGGCTGGGGCGGTGTCGCTCCCGCCAAGGCCTCGGCAAATTGCCCGACACCGCCTTCTACCAGCAAGCGTCGGGTCAGCTTGACCAGGTCATCGGTGCTGATCGGCCGCACCCAGGCGCCCTGGCACTGCATCGGCAGGCCCTTGGCCCCGCGCTCTTGCAGGTAACGGTTGTACCCCGCCACATAGCCTTCGAGGCGCTGCTGCATCGCTGGGGGCTGCGCCTTCCAGAAGGCCGCCACCGCGTCGGGGGTATTGAGCCAGGTAAAGAACACATCGCTGGTCAGGTTGTTGCGCTCCTCCAGGGTCGCCTGCTCGGCGCCGAAATAGCGGGCGCGCTGACCGTTGACCGTCACCACCTCGTTGGCCAACAAACACAGGTTGTCTTGCGCGTAGGCATAGCCGATGCCATAGCCCAGGCCGCGCTCATCGTTGGCGCGGATATGCGGGATACCAAACCCGGTGCGGCGGATCTCGGCGCTCATTGCACCGGCCTGTACTTCGCTCGCCTGGCGGGCCGTCGCCCCCAGGCTCACCCCCAGCAACACACCCGCTACGCAAACCCTGGACAACCCGTTGGAAATAATCACGCAGACCCCATCGTCAAACCAAATTAAACGCCCAAGGCGAGGCCGGCTCGCGAACACCAACCCATGGGTAAAGACGTAGAAAATCGGAGAAATTTAGTCCGCCCGCAGACTATTCCCAGGTGTCAGGCATGTGACAAACCCGATACTGACAAAATTTATACCCTTGGGACTTCATGATTTGCGCCGCTCATACGTCTTATTAACTAAGAGCGCCATCGTTTTCCTGATCAAGGCTCTGATAAGGAGTTTTTGCATGTACAACCCGCAACTGCCCACGGATGGACATTCTATGGCACACGACGCCGCTTACGGCGCGGCCCCCGAGCAGCAAGGCAACCAACGCATCCGCCATCTGCTCAAGTGTTTTGGGTTGCGCACCAGCCTGATCCGGCTGAAAGTCATCGACGCCCTGCTCACCGCCGCCGACAACGGCCGCTCGCTGGGGGTACGGGGTGTGCACAGCCATTTGCTGGAACTGGGCATCCCGCTATCGTTTCTCAGTGTGCGCGAGGTACTCAAGCGCCTGTGCAGCGAGGGGGTGATCATCCTCAACAGCGATAAAAGCTACAGCCTCCATGAAGAGGCTGCCAAGGTCCTGACCGACGTCACTGGTTAGGCTTGACCTTGCGGCGCATGATGCCGTTGATCACCACCACAATCACCGCCACGGCAATGGCGATGTACTGGAACGTCTTCTCACTGATGGTGCCGATGTTCTGCAAGTAGGACAGGCCAAACATCGTGCCGAGGACGACCAGGGAAATCAGAATCGAGTAAATCAAGCGTTGCTTCTGGGTCATGATGGGTTCCTGAAACCTGAAGATTGTATCTGGGGCGTATCAGGGGCGCATGTTACAGGCGATCAAACACTTTGGCACCCACACACAACCCATTGTAGGCGCGAGCTCGCTCGCGCCTACAGGGCCAGGTTATTGGTCCTTGAACTGCGGCGCACGCTTGGCCACGAACGCCGCCATGCCTTCCTTCTGATCCTGGGTCGCGAAGGCCGCGTGGAACACCCGGCGTTCAAAGCGCACACCTTCCGACAGGCTGACCTCAAAGGCGCGGTTCACGCTTTCCTTGACCATCATGCTGATCGGCACCGATTTGCTGGCAATCAGCGCCGCCACCTTGAGCGCTTCGTCCAGCAGTTCGTCGGCCGGCACGATCCGCGCCACGATGCCACAACGCTCGGCCTCCACCGCATCGATAAAACGCCCGGTCAGGCACATTTCCATGGCCTTGGCCTTGCCCACCGCACGGGTCAGGCGCTGGGTGCCGCCCATGCCCGGCAGTACGCCCAGGTTGACTTCCGGCTGGCCGAACTTGGCCGTGTCACCGGCCAGGATAAAATCGCACATCAACGCCAGTTCACAGCCGCCGCCCAGGGCAAAGCCGTTGACCGCCGCGATGATCGGCTTGCGCCGGTTGGCCACACGGTCGCTGTCGCTGAACAGGTCGTCGAGGTAGATCTGCGGGTAGGTCAGCTCGGCCATTTCCTTGATATCGGCGCCGGCGGCAAAGGCTTTCTTCGAGCCGGTCAACACGATGCAGCCGATCTCGGGGTTGGCTTCCAGGCTGTCCAGGGCCTGGTTCACTTCGCTGACCAATTGCGCGTTCAAGGCATTCAGCGCCTGCGGGCGATTGAGGGTAATCAGCCCGACACGGCCTTGAACGTCGAGCAAAATGGTTTCGTAACTCATCGATCCGTTCCTCTTCAAAGATTGCGCGAAATGACCATGCGCTGAATATCACTGGTGCCTTCATAGATCTGGCAGACCCGCACATCACGGTAGATCCGCTCCAGCGGGAAGTCGCTCAGGTAACCGTATCCGCCCAGGGTTTGCAAGGCGGCAGAACAGACTTTCTCGGCCATTTCCGAGGCGAACAGCTTGGCCATGGACGCTTCCACCAGCGCCGGCTGGCCGCTGTCGCGCAGGGCCGCTGCGTAATGCACCATCTGCCGGGCCACGGCGATCTGGGTGGCCATGTCTGCCAGGCGAAAGGCCACGGCCTGGTGCTCGATCAGCGGTTTGCCGAAGCTTTCCCGCTCGCGGGCGTAATCACGGGCCGCTTCAAACGCGGCGCGGGCCATGCCCACCGATTGCGCGGCAATGCCCACGCGCCCGCCCTCAAGGTTAGCCAGGGCGATTTTGTAGCCTTCACCCTCCTCGCCCAGGCGGTTGGCGACGGGCACCTTCACATCCTCGAAGAGAATCTGGCAGGTGTCGGACGCATGCTGGCCCAGCTTGTCCTCGACCCGCGCCACCTTGTAGCCCGGCGAGTCAGTGGGCACGATAAACGCACTGATCCCACGCTTGCCGGCCGCCGGATCAGTCACCGCAAACACAATCACCACCCCGGCGTTCTGCCCGGAGGTGATGAACTGCTTGCAGCCATTGAGCACGTAGTGCTCGCCCTCAAGGCGCGCGCGGGTCTTCAGGCTGCTGGCATCCGACCCGGCCTGGGGCTCGGTCAGGGCGAACGCGCCGAGCATCGCACCACTGGCCAGGGGCTTGAGGAACTGCTCCTTTTGCAAGTCATTGCCGAACTTGAGGATGGGCACGCAGCCCACCGAGTTGTGCACGCTCATGATGGTCGAGCACGCGCCGTCACCGGCCGCGACCTCTTCCAGGGCCATGGCATAGGCCAGGTAGCCGGTGTCGCAGCCACCCCACTGTTCCGGCACGAGCATGCCGAAAAAGCCCAGCTCGGCCATCTCGGCGATAGCCTCCCTGGGGAAGCGATGCTCGCGGTCCCACCCGGCGGCGAACGGCTTGAGCCGTTCCTGGGCAAACTGGCGGGCCGCGTCGCTGATTTGCAGTTGTTCGTCATTGGGCAACATAAAAACTCCTTAATCCAGGCACTCGACGGCCATGGCCGTGGCTTCGCCGCCGCCGATGCAGATGGCCGCGACACCGCGCTTGAGGCCCCGCTGGCGCAGGGCCGAGAGCAGGGTCACGAGGATCCGCGCACCGGATGCGCCAATCGGGTGCCCCAGGGCACAGGCGCCGCCATGGACGTTGACCTTGTCGTGGGGAATGTCCAGCTTGCTCATGGTCACCAGGCTGACCACGGCAAAGGCTTCGTTGATCTCGAACAGGTCGACATCGCCCAGGCTCCAGCCGGTCTTGCTCAACAGCTTACGGATCGCCCCCACCGGCGCCACCGGGAACAGCCCCGGCTCATCGGCAAAGGCCGCGTGGCCATGGATCACCGCCAGGGGCTTGAGCCCGCGCTGTTGCGCTTGGCTCTGGCGCATCATGAGCAAGGCCGCCGCACCGTCGGAGATCGAGCTGGAGTTGGCCGCCGTCACCGTGCCGCCTTCGCGAAACGCTGGCTTGAGGGTCGCGATCTTATCCAGCTTGGCCTTGGGCGGCTGCTCATCGTCAGTGATGGTCTTTTGTTCCTTGCCCACGGTGACCTGCACCGGGACGATCTCGGCGCTGAAGCGCCCGGCACTGATCGCCTGCTGGGCGCGGGTCAACGAGGCAATGGCAAAGGCATCCTGGGCCTCACGACTAAAGCCGTTGGCCTCGGCGCAATCCTCGGCAAAGGTGCCCATCAGGCGGCCCTTGTCGTAGGCGTCTTCCAGGCCATCGAGGAACATATGGTCAAGCACCCGGCCATGGCCCATGCGGTAGCCGCTGCGCGCCCGGTCGAGCAGGTAAGGCGCGTTGGACATGCTCTCCATGCCGCCGGCGATCACCACCTGCACGCTGCCGGCCAGCAGCGAGTCATGGGCCAGAATCGCCGCTTGCATGCCCGAACCACACATTTTGTTGAGGGTGGTGCAGCGCGTCGACTTGTCCAGGCCGGCGCCCAGGGCGGCCTGGCGTGCCGGGGCCTGGCCGAGGCCGGCGGGCAGTACGCAGCCGAACAACACTTCATCCACGGCGTCGTGGGCGATACCGGCGCGCTCGACAGCCGCGCGAATCGCGGCGGCGCCCAGTTGCGGCGCGGTCAGGCCCTTGAGTTCGCCCTGGAACCCGCCCATGGGCGTGCGTACGGCACTGACGATAACAATCGGATCGTGGAGCTGGGTCATGACAAATCCTCCTTACTTGGCTGCCATGCGCAAGGCACCGTCAAGACGGATCACCTCGCCATTGAGCATGCTGTTTTCAATGATATGCCGGGCCAGCGCGGCGTACTCGGCCGGCTTGCCCAGGCGTGGCGGGAACGGCACGCCGGCCGCCAGGGAGTCGCGGACCTGCGGGGTCATGCCAGCCATCATTGGCGTTTCAAAGATGCCCGGGGCGATGGTCATCACGCGGATGCCGAAGCGCGCCAGCTCACGGGCGGCCGGCAGGGTCAGGCTGGCAATCGCGCCCTTGGACGCCGCGTAGGCGGCCTGGCCGACCTGGCCGTCGAAGGCCGCCACCGAAGCGGTGTTGATGATCACGCCACGCTCGCCATCGGCATCCGCCGTGCTTTCGGCAATCGCCGCTGCGGCCAGGCGCAGCAGGTTGAAGCTGCCGACCAGGTTGACGTTGATCACCTGGGCGAAGCTGGCCAGGGCATGGGGCCCATCCTTGCCGAGGATTTTCTCGCCACGCACCACGCCCGCGCAGTTGACCAGGCCATGCAGGCCGCCAAACGCCGCCACAGTGGCCTGTACCGCGGCTTCGGCGGCCGCTTCCTGGCTGATATCCGCCACCACGCTGCGCGCCTGTGCCCCCAGTTTTGCCGCCTGGGCCGCCACGGCGTCGGCATTCAGGTCCACCAGCATCACCTTGGCGCCTGCGGCCACCAACATTTCGGCAGTCGCCGCGCCGAGGCCCGAAGCGCCGCCGCTGACCATAAACACCTTGTTTTCAATCTGCATCGTTGTTTCCTTAAAAGAGGGATCAAGCCGTGGTCGCTGCCTGGACCTTGGCGATTTCCTGGTTACGCAAAATAAAGCGTTGCAGCTTGCCGCTCGGGGTCTTGGGCAAGTCGCTGACAAATTCGATTTCCCGTGGGTAGGCATGGGCCGCCAGGCGCTTGCGCACATGCTGGCGCAGCTCTTCGGCCAATGCGGCGTCGGCGCGGTACTGGCTGTTGATCACCACAAAGGCCTTGACCAGTTCGGTACGCTCCGCGTCCGGCTTGCCGACCACGGCGGCTTCGATCACTGCCGGGTGCTCGACCAGGGCACTTTCCACATCGAACGGCCCTACCCGGTAGCCAGAGGTGGTGATCACATCGTCGCTGCGCCCGACAAAGCTGATACTGCCATCGGGGTTCAACTCCACGGTGTCGCCGCTCAAGTAATACTTGCCGACAAAGGCCTTGGTCTTGACCCCTTCGTAGCCGGCGAACCAGCACATGGGTGACTGCTCGCGGTCGATGGCAAGGATGCCGGGCTGGCCGGCGGGCAGTTCCTGATGATTGTCGTCCAGCACCACAATGCGGTGCCCCGGCGAGGCAAAGCCGGCGGAGCCGACATGCACCGGGTGTTCCAAGCCATGGTGGTTGCACAGGACCATGCCCAGCTCGGTCTGACCATAGTGGTCGTGGATGGTCACGCCCAGGTTATCGGCGAACCAGCGGATCACTTCCGGGTTCAGCGGCTCGCCGGCGCTGCTGACAATACGCAGCCGGCCCTTGATCGAGCGCGCGAACTGCTCGCCACCGGCGATCAGCAGGCGGTAGGCCGTGGGCGAACCGGTCAGGTTGGTGATCCCGTATTTATTGATGACCCGGCAGGTGCTTTCCAGGGTGAACGGGCCATCGTAGAAGGTGATCGGATGGCCCATGGACAGCGGTCCGGTCACGCCGAAGTAGATACCGTAGGCCCACCCCGGATCGGCAACGTTCCAGAACGCGTCTTCGGGGCGCAGGTCCACGGCGTCGCGGGTGTAGCTCTGGAACGCGACCAGGGCCTTGAGCGGCACGGCCAGGGCTTTCGAGGGGCCGGTGGTGCCAGAGGTGAACATCAGCAGGAAGGGATCATCGGCGCCCAGCAGGACCGGCTCGCACACATTGGAATAGTTGGGCAACTCGGCCCAGAAGCTGAAATCGCCACGCACAATGCCTTCGCCCTTGGCGCCGGCCACGGTGACGATGGTCGGGCAGTCGGCGACTTCGGCCAGCTTGCTGCGGTTGACCGCGTCGGTCACCACCAGCGCCGCGCCGGAACTGTTCAGGCGGTGTTCAATGGCCTTGGGCCCGAACGCGGTGAACAGCGGTTGATAGACCGCGCCAATGCGCCAGGTGGCGAGCACCGTCACCAGCAATTCGGCGGTGCGTGGTAACAGGCCGGCCACCTTGTCACCACGCTTGACGCCCTGGGCCAGGAAAAAATTGGCCAAACGTGCCGCCTGGTCCTGCAATTGGCTGAAGGTGACGGTGGCGCTGCCGCCATCCTTGCCCTCCCAGAACAACGCGATGCGCCCCGGCAGCGCGTGCCGGTCGCAGCATTCGACGCAGGCGTTGAGGCCTTGCAGGTGCCCGGCCAGTGCGGCCTCGACGGTTTGCTGGTAGTTGAACTGGGTGGTCGCAGCCAAATAATCGCGCATCGTGGCAAATCCCTCGGTCTTTTGTTGTTTTGGGGGGCGTGCTTTTGCAGGGTGAAGCTGCGCAAATAGTGGCGCCAGAGCCGCGCACGGACAATGGTCAAAGCTTTCAATGTGGCTGACTGGTTTGGCCAATAACGCTCTGGAACAAACGGTTGTGTCATAGAGGCCGACAATCGCCCGGTCAACGCAAGCGATTGGACGCCCCACCCGCCAGCTTCTAATCTTTGGGCCTGCGCCACCGAAGAAGCCCCTCGATGATTGTTCGCCCCAAACCCAACCTGTTCGCCATCCTGTTCTCCCTCAAGGGCTCGATTGCCAAGCGCATTGCCCTGCGCAGCCTGCTGGTCACACTGCTGGCCTCGGTGATCGTGCTGGTGGAAACCCTGCACCCGGCCTATTTCTCCAAGGTCAACGCCACGCCGTTCACCCTGCTGGGGCTGTCGCTGTCGATTTTCATGAGTTTTCGCAACAACGCCTGCTACGACCGCTGGTGGGAAGGTCGCAAGCAATTGGGGCAGATGGTCATTGAAGTCCGCTCGCTGATCCGTGAAAGCCAGGTTTTTACCCTGCCCGGCGAGCGCGAAGGGCTGTTGCGCGGCCTGTGCGGCTTTGCCCACGGCCTGGTGGCGCGCCTGCGCCTGGAAGACGAGGCCCGGGCCATCCAGCCGTGGATCAGCGTGGAACCCAGCCACCCGAACCTGCCTGACCGGATCCTGCAAACCCTCGGTGCCCACTGCTCGGACGCCGCGCAACAGGGCCGGATCAGCGACTGGCGCTACACCCAGCTGGAAACCCGCCTGGTGGGCCTGAGCCAGGTGCAGGCCGCGTGCGAGCGGATCAAGAGCACGCCGCTGCCCTTCCCCTATACCTTGCTGCTGCACCGCACCATCTATCTGTTCTGCATCCTGCTGCCGTTTGCCATGGCCGAGCCCCTGGGCTGGCTGACGCCGATTTTCACCGCCATTGTCAGCTACACCTTCTTTGGCCTGGATGAAATCGGCGACGACCTGGAAGACCCCTTTGGCTTCGATGAAAACGACCTGCCGTGCAATGCCATCGTGCGCAGCCTGGAACGGGAGATCCTCGCGGCACTCGGCGAAACCGCCCTGCCCGCGCCGTTGGCGCCGGTGGACTACGTACTGACGTGACACAGGTTTGACACTCGCCGGTGTCTGACCGAAGCTGATCACTTTGCACTAGCTGCCCAGCTTTCGGACGCCTGCATGTCAAAGTCACGCCGTTACGCGATCATCGGCCTGAGCGCCCTGTTATTGGTTGTACTGATTTTTTGGTATTTCTCCCGCACCCCCAGCGTGTCCGTGCCGCCGGCGATTGCCCACGGTTACTCCAAGGCCCTGAAACAGGCGCATAACGGCGAACCTGGCGCCGCGCGCGTGCTGTATCAGCAACTGGGCCGGCCGGACCTGTCCGATGTGCGCCGCGCCGCCCTGCATGGCGAGCTGCCCAACTATCCCAGCCCCCAGGCCTTGAAGCTGGCGGACAAGGACTTGAGCCACCCATCGCCGCGGGTGCGCCAGGCGGCCATTGCCAGCATTGTTGGCCTGGTGCCCAGCGGCCAGCGCACCCTGTTGCTGGGCCCCCTGCTCGACGATGACGAGCAAAGTGTACGGTTTGCCGCGGCCAACGCCCTGCTGGGCCTGTCGCCCGACACCCTGGGCCTGTACTTCGGCCCCTTGCAGTTGGTGCTGGATGAATATGCGAAGTACCTCAAGGCCCAGCCCGAAAGCCCCGAAGGCTGGATCCAGCTGGCCCGCCTGTACATCCACAGCGCCCTGCTGCCCGAGGCGCAACATGCCCTGGAACAGGCCTTGCGCCTGGACCCGCAGAACCTCCCGGCCGTGGTAGCGCGCATCGAGCTGCTGGACAAACAGGGCAAGGTCGATGACTCGCGCCAGGTGCTGGCCACCCAGTTGCAGGCCCACCCCGAGTCGGCCTACCTGCAACATGCCCTGGGCATGTGGCTGCTGCACCATGGTGAGCGCGAATATGCCCTGCTGGGCCTGTCCAAGGCCGTGGAGCTGGAACCCGACAACCAGGATTACCGCTACGACCTGGCCACCACCCTGCATGACCAGGAAGAACTGGAAGCCGCCCAGCGCCAGTTGGAAGAAATCGTCCAGCGCCATCCCGCCAACCGCAAGGCGCGGGTCCTGCTGATCAACTATTGGAAGGAAAGCGGCCAGTTGCAGAACGTCCAGGTGTTGTTGGCCCAGCTGGAACAGCAAAACCCGGACGATCCCGCCCTGCAGCAGGGCCTGTGAGCCGCGCCAGCCCTTGCACACTGTGCGCTGGATTACACAATTGCCATAAAACGTTGAACCGCCCCACAGCCCAACGGTCAAGTGAATAGGGCGCGCCTTTACCCGGCGCGCCCCTCAACTTATACGTGACCCGAGGGCACTTCTTGTCTACATCCAAAGAGCTGTTCACAGCAAAGGCGGCCACCGGTATCGAAGGTCTTGACGACATTCTTTGCGGGGGCCTCTCGCGTCGCCATCTGTTCCTGCTCGAAGGCGAGCCCGGCACCGGCAAGACCACCGTGGCCCTGCACTTTCTCCAGGCCGGGTCCAAGGCCGGGGAACGATCGCTGTATATCACCCTGTCGGAAACCGAGCGCGAACTGCGCCAGGGCGCCAAGTCCCACGGTTGGGACCTGGATGAGCATATCCACATCTTTGAACTGACCCCGCCGGAAAGCCTGCTCAATGCCGAGCACCAGCAAAGCCTGCTGTACTCCTCCGACCTGGAACTGGGCGAAGCGACCCGGCAGATCTTCGAGGTGGTGGAACGGGTCAAGCCGACCCGCGTGGTGATCGACAGCCTCTCGGAAATCCGCCTGCTGGCGCAAAGCTCGTTGCGCTATCGAAGGCAGATCCTGGCGATCAAACACTACTTCGTGCGCTACGACGCCACTGTGCTGCTGCTGGACGACCTGACCACCGAATCCCTGGATAAAACCGTGCATAGCGTGGCCCACGGAGTGATCCGCCTGGAAGAACTGACCCCCAACTACGGCGCGGAACGGCGCCGGGTCCGGGTGGTGAAGTACCGTGGCCAGAAGTATCGCGGTGGCTTCCACGACTTCACCATCATGGAGGACGGCGTGCATGTGTTCCCGCGCCTGGTGGCGGCCGAGCATCGCGGCGGCTACAAACGCCAGACCCTGACCAGCGGCATTCGCGAGATGGATGCGCTGCTCGGTGGCGGTATCGAGACCGGTTCCAGCACCCTGATCCTCGGCCCGGCAGGCACCGGCAAGTCGTTGATCTCGATGATCTTCGCCGCCGCGGCAGTGGCCCGTGGCGAAAAAGCCGCGCTGTTTATCTTCGATGAAGAGCTGGGCCTGCTGTTCGACCGCATGAAAAACATGGGCATCGACCTGGCCGCCCTGCAAGCCACCGGCAACCTGTTGATCGAGCAGGTAGACGCCGCCGAGCTGTCGCCCGGCGAGTTTTCCCACCGGGTACGGCGCTGCGTCGATGAACGCCAGATCAAGACCGTGGTCATCGACAGCATCAACGGTTACCAGGCGGCCATGCCTGAAGAAAACGCCCTGGTGCTGCATATGCACGAGCTGTTGCTATACCTCAACCGCCGGGGCGCAGCGACCTTCATGACCGTGGCCCAGCACGGCCTGGTGGGCGACATGCAAGCGCCGGTGGATATCACCTACCTGGCCGACACCGTGATCCTGCTGCGCTACTTCGAGGCCCTGGGCAAGGTGCGGCGGGCCATTTCCATCATCAAGAAACGTACCGGCAGCCATGAATCGACCATTCGCGAATACCGCATCGCCAGCCGCGGCATGACCATCGGCGAACCCCTCGAAGCCTTCCAGGGCGTGCTGCGCGGGGTGCCCACCTACATGGGCGCCGACAACCCGCTGCTCAAGGATGAGAGCCTGTGATGAGTAGCCTGCCGGCCGTCTCCGAGCGCGCGATCATTCTCGCGCCCCTGGGGCGGGACAGCTCATTGGCCTTGATGATGCTCAACGAGGCAGGTTTCAGCGGGATTGCCACCCCCAACCTGTCAATGCTCTGCAACGAACTGGAACAGGGCGCGGGCCTTTTGATCATCGCCGCCGAAGCGTTGCACGGGGTCGGGTTGGAGCCGCTGCTGGACTATCTGCACCAGCAGCCGGCCTGGTCGGACCTGCCCATCGTGCTGCTGACCCACCATGGCGGCCATGAACAGAACGCGTCTTCACACCTGAGCGCCCGGCTGGGCAACATCACCTTGCTGGAGCGGCCGTTCCACCCGGTGACCCTGATCAGCCTGGTGACCACCGCCCTGCGCGGGCGCCGCCGCCAGTACGAAGCCCGCGACCGCCTGATTGACCTGAGCCAAAGCGAACTGCGCCTGCAACGCACCCTGGAAACCCTTGAGCAGCAAGTCGAAGAACGCACCGCGCAATTGCGCAGCAACGAAGAAGCCTTGCGCCAGTCGCAAAAAATGGAAGCCGTCGGCCAATTGACCGGCGGCATCGCCCATGACTTCAACAACATGCTCACAGGCATTATCGGCAGCCTGGAACTGCTGCGCCGACGCCTGGCGCGAGGCCGCCTGGATGACCTCGACAGCCTGATCGACCTTGGCGTGACCTCGGCCAACCGCGCTGCCGGCCTGACCCACCGCCTGCTGGCGTTTTCCCGCCGCCAATCGCTGGACTCCAAACCGGTGGAGATCAACCAGTTGGTAGCGTCCATGGGCGAACTGCTGCAACGCAGCCTCAACGAAAGCAGCGTGCTGGAGATGCAACTGAGCGCGCCGCTGTGGACCGCCGAAGCCGACCCCAATCAGCTGGAAAGCGCCCTGCTCAACCTGGCCCTGAATGCCCGGGATGCCATGCCCGACGGCGGGCGGCTGGTGATCGAAACCCGCAACCGCCACCTGGACAACGTGTTTACCGCGGCCTACGGCACCCTGACCCCGGGCGACTACGTGGAGCTGAGCGTCAGCGACACCGGCTGCGGCATGCCGGACACCGTGATCAGCCGGGCCTTCGACCCGTTTTTCACCACCAAGCCCATCGGCCAGGGCACCGGCCTGGGCTTGTCGATGATCTACGGCTTCGCCCGCCAGTCCCATGGCCATGTGACCATCCACAGCGAGGTCGGCAAAGGCACCACGGTGAGCCTGTTCCTGCCAAGGTTTGTCGGTGAAGTCACCGCCGATGCGCCCCTGGACCCGGCGCTGCTGCCCTTTGCCAATGCCGGAGAGACCGTGCTGATCGTCGAGGACGACCCGGCGGTGCGGGTGCTGGTGAGCCAGGTGCTGAGTGAATTGGGCTATGCCTTTGTCGAAGCGTCGGATGCCGGCAGCGCCTTGCCGATCATCGAGTCCTGCCAGCGCATTGATCTACTGATCAGTGATGTGGGGTTGCCGGGGATGAACGGGCGGCAATTGGCGGAAATCGGCCGGCAGATACGCCCGGACTTGAAAGTGCTGTTTATTACCGGGTATGCCGAACATGCGGCCGTGCGCGGCGGGTTCCTGGATCCGGGAATGCAGTTGATCACCAAGCCGTTTACCTTCGACCTGTTGACGGCGAAGGTGCGGGAGATGATTGGGGCCTGACGCCTATAAAACGTGCGGGGCACTTCCCGAAAAATGCTCCCGCGTCGCGGCACCGTCAGCGCATCCTGGCGCGAACTTGAAACCTCAGGCCAATAGCCGCTGGATATGCTCCTGCAGCGTATCCAGATCAAACGGCTTGGCCAGGATCGGTGCATTGCGCGTGATCGGGCTGTTGCAGTCGAGGATCTCCTGGGGATAACCGCTGATAAAGATCACCTTCAACTCTGGCCGCAATTTGATCGCCGGCTCGGCGATCTGCACCCCGGAAATCCCGCCAGGCAGGCGATAGTCAGTCACCATCAGGTCCAGGTGCGGCTTGGAGGCAAGGATTTCAAAGGCCTGCTCGCCGTCGATGGCCTTGAGAACCCGATACCCAAGGCCCGACAGGTATTCGCCCAGCACGAACATGATCGACTCGTCATCCTCGACGATCAGTACAACATCTTGTGCATCTTCACTCATGGGAAGCCTTTGTCCGGTCAATTGCTGCTGATACGACCATGGGGTCACGCAGAGGTTGCGTCAGTGTGACGATTGGTTTTACGCCCCGGCCCCCAAGGGCAGGCACACGCGGAACAATGCGCCCTCGCCTATCCGGCTCTGGACTTCAATTGTGCCGCCATGGGCCGCAACAATCTGCTCGGAAATAAACAGCCCCAGGCCCAGCCCTGCCACGGCATGGTTGGCGGACACGCGCTCGAACTGCTGGAAAATCCGCTTCTGGTTGTCTTCGCTGATACCGATCCCGCGATCCTGCACTTCCACCCTGGCCTCGCCATGTTCGGCGTATACCCGCACCGCCACCGGGCTCTTGGCGCCATAGCGCAGGGCGTTGGTCAGCAGGTTGGACACCACCTGTTCAATGCGGAACTCGTCCCACTTGCCCTCCACCGGCTGTGGCGCATCCAGTTGCACCGACGACTCGGCCGCCGCCACTTGCGGGGCAAAGTTCTCCAGCAGGTTGCGCACCAACTGCGCCAGGTCGAACTGCCCTGGGCGGATCGACAGCTTGCCGGTGCGGATCCGCGACACATCCAGCATGTCTTCGATCAGGCGGATCAGGCTCTGGATCTGCCGCTCGTCGCGGTCGACCATGGCGTGCATCTTGTCCAGGGTGAACGCTGCCGCGTTGTCCCGGGCCAGGTGCATCTTGCGCAGTTGGGTCTCCAGGATCAGGCCGTTGAGGGGGGTGCGCACTTCGTGGGCAACGATCGACATAAAGTCATCGCGCATGCGCACCGCCTGCTCCAGTTCCGCCTGGGTCGCCTGCAGGCGGTTGAGCAACAGTTCCTGCTCGCGGCGGCTGTGTTCCAGGGCTTCGACCTGTAGCTTCATGGCCTTGCTCTGGCGATACAGGTCGACGAACACATTGACCTTGCTCTTGACCGCATGGATATCCAACGGCTTGTGCAGGAAGTCCACGGCGCCGCTCTCGTAGCCCTTGAAGGCGTAGTTGAGCTCACGGCCGGCCGCGCTGACAAACACAATGGGAATATTCTTGGTTTTTTCGGTGCCGCGCATCAGCTCGGCCAGTTCAAAGCCATTCATGCCCGGCATCTGCACGTCGAGAATCGCCATGGCGAATTCGTGCTCCAGCAGCAGCGACAAGGCTTCGTCGGCGCTCAATGCCTTATATACATGGCGGTCCTCGCGCTTGATCAGCGCTTCAAGGGCCAGCAGGTTTTCCGGCAGATCGTCGACGATCAGCAGTTTGGCCTGGATAGTACTCAACATGGGGAAGGTTCCAGGGAAGCCAGCAAATCGCCAATGTGGCTCAAAGTGAGAATATGGTCAGGTGTATGCAGCGCCAGGGCCGCCTTGGGCATCACGGCCACCTGGGCCTGTGCCGGGTCCTGGACCACGGTGGTGCCGCCGCGCAGCTTGACCTGGGCCAGGCCGCGCGCGCCGTCCTGGTTGGCGCCGGTCAGCAGGATCGCCAGCAGGTTCGGGCCATAGGTGTCGGCGGCCGACTCGAACAGATAATCAATGGCCGGACGGGAGTGATGCACACGCTCCTCCTGGCTCAGGGACAGGCTGCGGTCATGCTCCACCGACAGGTGGTAACCAGGGCCGGCAAAATACAGGGTGCCGGGCTGGATCATTTCCTTGTCCCGCGCTTCCACCACGGTCATGGCCACACGTCGGCCAAACACTTCGGCCAACTGGCTGCGGCGCTCATCCGGCAGGTGCAACACGACGATGATCGGCAAACGGAAGCCCGGCGCCAGGCCCCCGAAAATACTCAGCAACGCCTCGACCCCACCGGCGGATGCGCCAACGACAATGGCTTGGACACCCGACACACACGCCGGGCTGGCAGCGGCTTGATTCATGATTTGCGGTAGATCCGTTCTTGCTTGACCAAGGGTTCAAACTGCTTGCTGTAAGCGGAAAAATCCAGGGTTTCCTTACTGCCCAGCACCAGGAAGCCGCGATGGCACAGCGACTCGTGGAACAGCCCAAATGCGCGATCCTGCAATTTTTTATTGAAGTAAATCAGTACATTACGGCATGAAATTAATTGAGTTTCTGAGAATACACTATCGGTCGCCAGGCTGTGATCGGCGAACGTGACGTTCTCGCGCAGGGTCTTGTCGAAGATCGCGTAATCGTAGGCCGCGGTGTAGTAGTCGGCAAACGAACGCTGCCCCCCGGCCTGCTGGTAATTGCGGGTGTACGCACGCACGTTCTCCAGGGAAAAGATCCCCTGCTTGGCCTTCTCCAGGGAGTTGGGGTTGATATCGGTGGCGTAGATGATCGTGCGCTCCAGCAAGCCCTCCTCCCGTAGCAGGATGGCCATGGAGTACACCTCTTCCCCGGTGCTGCAACCGGCGATCCAGATCTTGATCGACGGGTAGGTCTTGAGCAGCGGCACCACTTCCTGGCGAATCGCCAAAAAGTGCGACGGGTCGCGAAACATCTCGCTGACCGGAATGGTCAAGTACTGCAACAACTGCATAAACGCCGTGGGATCGTGCAGCACCCGCTCCTGCAAGGCCGAAATGGTCTTGCAGTCGAACTGGCGCAAGGCATGGGCCACACGGCGCTTGATCGAAGCCCCGGAATAGTCGCGAAAGTCATAGCTGTACTTGAGGTAAATCGCCTCGATCAACAAGCGCAGTTCAATATCAGTACTTCGATCCACTTAGTGTATTTCCACTTAAATGCGTTCCATCTTGGGCAACCACACCCGGATCAGCGAGAACAGCCGGTCCAGGTCAATGGGCTTGGCCAGGTAATCGTTGGAGCCCGCCGCCAGGCAGCGCTCCTGATCGTCCTTCATGGCCTTGGCCGTAACCGCAATGATCGGCAACTTGCGCCAGCGCGGGTCCTGGCGGATCAACGCGGTCGCCTCGTAGCCGTCCATTTCCGGCATCATCACGTCCATCAGCACCAGGTCGATGTCCTCGACTTCATTGAGCTTCTCGATCGCCTCACGGCCGTTACGGCCGATCACCACAATCGCCCCCTTGTGTTCCAGGGCACTGGTGAGGGCAAAGATGTTGCGCACATCGTCGTCCACCAGCAGCACCTTGCGCCCCTCGAAGACCTTGTCGCGGCTGCGGGCCGTCTTGAGCATCTTCTGGCGTTCCTGGGACAGCTGGGATTCGACTTTGTGCAGAAAGAGTGTCACTTCATCCAGCAACCGTTCAGGTGAACGGGCGCCCTTGATGATGATCGAGCGCGAATACTTGCGCAGTTCCGCCTCTTCATCCCGGGTCAGGTTGCGCCCGGTGTAGACGATCACCGGCGGGAACGAGCAGATATCCTCGGTGGCCATGCGCTTGAGCAGCTCATTGCCGAGCATGTCCGGCAGCTTGAGGTCGATGATCATGCAGTCGTACACCGTGCTGCGCAGCAGGTCCAAGGCTTCCTGGGCGAAACCGACGGCGGTGATCTCGATATCATCGTCGCCGATCAGGCGGGCAATGCTGTCGCGCTGCAAGTCGTCGTCTTCCACCAGCAGGATGCGCTTGACCTTCTGCGTCAGCTTGGCCTCCAGGCGGGCAAACACGTCCTTGAGCTCTTCGCGGGTGGTGGGCTTGACCGCATAGCCGATGGCGCCCATGTGCATGGCGGCTTCCACGCGATCCTCGACAGAAATCACATGCACCGGGATATGCCGGGTCTCGGCGTGCTCCTTGAGGCGCTGCAATACGGTGAGCCCGGAGTGGTCCGGCAGGCGCATGTCCAGCAGGATCGCGTCGGGCAGGTACTGTTCGGCCAGGGTGTAGCCCTCGTCCGCGCCATGGGCCACCAGGCAGTGGTAACCCAGTTCATGGGCCAGGTCGAAGAGGATGCGCGCAAAGTTCGGCTCGTCTTCCACCACCAGGATGCAACGGGTGGCGAACGGTGCCTGCTCGCGGTCGTCGGCAAAGCGCGGGATCAATGCGGCATCCGCCACCGGCAACGGCGAGACCTTCACCGGCGCCACGGGGGCCGGGGCCGCCACCACGGCCCGTGGATGCTCGACCGCCGGCGCGTCTTCATCACGCTCCACGTACTGCTCCGGCAGCACCAGGGTAAAGAGACTGCCCTGGCCCGGCTCGCTGGTGACGCTGATGTAGCCGCCCAACAACGTGGCCAAGTCGCGGGAAATCGACAGGCCCAGGCCCGTACCGCCATAGCGGCGGTTGGTGGTGCCGTCGGCCTGGCGGAAGGCCTCGAAGATGCTTTCTTGCTGGTCGGGCGCGATACCGATCCCGGAATCGCGCACGGTAAAGGCAATGCCCTCCCCCGGCTGGCGGGAAATGGTCAGGCTGACCTGGCCCTTCTCGGTGAACTTGACGGCGTTGGACAGCAGGTTCTTGAGGATCTGCTCCAGGCGCTGGCGGTCGGTGAACAGCATCAGCGGCGCGCCGGCCTGCACCTCCACCTGGAAGCCCAGCTTGCGGTCGCTGGCCAACGGCTCGAACATGGCGCGCAAGCCCTCGGCCAGGCGCGCCACGCTGGTGTTCTCGGGGCGCATATCGAGCTTGCCGGCCTCGACCTTGGCGATATCCAGGATGTCATTGATCAGGTTAAGCAGATCGTTGCCCGCCGAATAGATCGACTCGGCAAACTTGACCTGTTCGGCGCTGAGGTTTTCCTCGGCGTTCTCCGCCAGCAACTTGGCCAGGATCAGCGAACTGTTGAGCGGCGTGCGCAGCTCGTGGGACATGTTGGCGAGGAACTCGGACTTGTACTTGCTGGAGCGCTGCAACTCGTCGGCGCGGTCCTCCAGTTCGACCTGCACGCGGTTGAGTTCGACGTTCTTGCGGTCCATGGCGTCGCGCTGGTCGGCGAGGATCTGGGCCTGCTCGGCCAATTGCTCGTTGGTCTGCTCCAGCTCCGCCTGCTGGGTCTCCAGGTGCACCTGGGACTCCTTGAGGATGCGCGACTGTTCTTCCAGCTCCTCGTTGGCGGTCTTGAGCTCTTCCTGTTGCACTTGTAGCTCTTCATTAAGCTGCTGGGTCTCGGCCAGGACTTCCTGCAAGCGCTGGCGATAACGCGCCGCTTCGATGGACGTGCCGATATTGCCGGCGATCAGTTCCAGCAGTTCCACATCGCGCTCATCCAGGGCGCGCAAGAAGCCCAGCTCGATCACCCCGTTGACCTGGTCGTCGTCACGGGTGGGCACGATCAGTACGCTGCGGGGCGCGCCAGTGCCCAGGCCGGAACTGACCTTGAAGTAGTCCACGGGTACATCATCCAGGCGAATCAAGCGCTGCTGCTGGGCGGCCTGGCCGACAATCCCCTCGTCGCGGTAGATCGCCTGCTCCTGCGCCTCCTGCTCCCGGGAGAAGCCGTACGCGGCCACACGCTTGAGGCCACCGTGCTCTTCGCGCACATACAGCGCAGCCACCACCGACCCCATGTACTGGGCACAGAACTGCAGGATATTGCGCCCCAACAGGTTCAGGGTCAGTTGCCCAAGCACCTGTTCGGCCAGTTCGGTCTGGCCATTGCGCAGCCAGGCCTGCTGTTCCAGGCGCTTGGCAATCTTCATTTGCGAAGCCAGGCTGGCGCTGTAACTGTCGGAAAGGACCAATAGGTTCTTTCTGCCGGCATAGGCCAGGAAGCCACTGAGGCCCAGCACAAACAGCAGGTAAAGCGTCACGCTCAAGACCGTGGTGCGGGTCACGTCTTCATTGCGCTCGAGGCGAAACTGTTGCTCCATCGCAATCGCATGGTCGAATTCCTTGCGGATCTCGTCGGTCAGGCGCTTGCCACGCCCGGCCTTCACCGCGCCACGGTAGTCGCCGTTGCTACGCTGCAGATCAATCATCGACTGGGCGTACGTGTTCCACTCCAGCTGCAACGACTCCAGGCGCTTGAGCCGATCCACTTGCTGGGGGTTGTCCGCCACCAACTCACGCAGGCTGCGCAAATCGGAAATGATCCGCGGCTTGGCCACTTCGTAAGGGTCGAGGAAATGCTCGTCCCCCGTGATCAGGAAACCACGCATGCCGGTTTCCAGGTCAACCGTCAGCTTCGAGGTTTCATTGAGGTTATTGATCACCCGGTCCGTGTGCTCCACCCACTGGATCACCGACAGCAGGTAGGTGATCAGGCACACGAAAAACACCGCGCTGAGCACACCCACCCCCAGTGGCAAGCCCACGTTGCGGCTCAGGAGTTTGCGGAAACTGTTTTCATCGACTGACGCAACGGGAGTCATGGGCGAGCCTTGGCCAAGTGCGGAAAAACCGGAAGTTTGCCCCAGAATCGTCGCCGAAGGCTATGTTTCTGACGTATTTCAACGACACACTCAGGACATTGCCCCTGATTCTCGGCACAATGCCCGCCCCCGTTTGGGGAACTTGCCGAGATCGACGCGACTCACTAGAGGATGGTCTTTCAATTGTTCAAGACCTGTACCTCCACTATCTGGGAACCCTCACTATGTCCGCTGCCTCCACCATCCTTGTAGTCGAAGACGACGCTATCGTGCGCATGTTGATCGTCGATGTGCTCGAAGAACTGGAGTTCAAGGTGCTTGAGGCTGAACATGCCGAAGCGGCGCTGATCTTCTTGCAAGACAGCGCCTGTGGGATCGACCTGATGATGACCGACTGGGGCTTGCCGGGCATGAATGGCAAGGACCTGGCGGAAAAAACCCGCACATTGCGCCCGGCCTTGCCCATCCTGCTTGCCAGTGGCTATGCCGAAAACATCGAACTGCCTGCGGGTGTGCAGATGATTGCCAAGCCGTTCTCCATCGATCAACTGCGCGATAAGGTCAAGACCATGCTGGGGAGCTGATCGCTCCTGCGGCACCCATCCAAAAACCGTGATTCCCCCCACATAAAGTCATTAATTCATCCGAATGACTAGCGAGTCTGAATTTAACTGCTAGGTTCAAACGACAAGTCCTACACGCTTTTCAAATAAGGACCACCGGCAGCCTTCAACAAGCGCTCTCGGGTCAGTGACCAAGGAACTGGGGAGTTGCCATGTCCACGCTACCACGAGCTCCGGCATTGCTGCTGGCCGCTTTACTGTTGCCCGCATTTGCTGCCGAGGCCGATAACGCCGAGACCGCCAACAAGAGTAACAACCCGCTCAACCTGGCACCGGGCGTCAACCTGCAGGATTACTACACCCCCAGGTTGTACGACACCCATGCCCATACCAATGACCTGCTGCTGCGCGGCGCGCTGCCCATTGCCCCCTCGGACTTTATCGGCGTGCCGCAGTTGCTGCGCGCCACCCTGCCCCTGAGTACCCGGCCCGATCCCCATCGCGGCTACAGCACCGGCATCGGCGACCTGAACTTGTTCGATATCTTCCTGCTCAAGACCGAGGGCGTGCAGTTGGGCATCGGCCCACAACTCACCGCACCCACTGCCGAGCACGACGAACTGGGCACCGGCAAATGGCAGGCCGGCCTGGCGGCCGTGGCCATCGACGCCTCGCCCCGTGGCCTGCTGGGCGCGCTGGTGCAGTACCAGAGCTCGTTCGCCGGCGACCGCGACCGCGCCCATGTGGAAAGCGCGACCCTGCAGCCCTTTATCATCCATAACCTACCCAAGGGCTGGTACCTGCGCTCCACCGGCACCTGGACCTTCGACCTGAAGAACGACACCCACTACATCCCCATCGGCCTGGGTGCGGGCAAGGCGTGGAAGGCCGGCAGCAATATCCTCAACGCCTATGTCGAGCCGCAGTGGACAGTCGCGCGCAAAGGCGATGGCTTGCCGCAGTTCACCCTGTTCGCCGGGATCAACGTTACCTTCGGAAAATAAGGACATTGCCATGCGTCTGCTGTTTCGTAGCGCCACGTTAAGCCTGCTCGCCCTGGCCATCAGTCATGGCGTGCACGCCCAGACCCTCGACACCCGCATCGGCCCGATTACCATGGAGGGCGAATTGCCCGCCCACAGCGAAATCGCCAAGCTGTATGGCGAACTGGATTTCCAACAGGCCACCCAGAGTTTTCTCTGGGCCTTGCCACTGGTGTCCTACGCCCAATGGCAGGATGAATTCAGCACCAAGCTCGGTGCGCGCAGTGGCGACCTGATGGTGCTCAATACCTACGAAGACAAGCTCGGGGTGATCACCGCCAATGCCACCACCCCCTATATCCTGGGGTTTGTCGACCTCAACCAGACCGGCCCGCTGGTGATCGAGTTGCCTGCGGGGCCGACCGCCGGCGGCATCGGCGACTTCTGGCAGCGGGCAATCATCGATATGGGCCAGACCGGCCCGGACCAGGGCAAAGGCGGCAAGTACCTGGTCCTGCCACCAGGCCACGAACCACCGGCCGATGCAAACAAGTATTACCTGGCCAAGTCAGAAACCATGAACGTACTGGTGGGCTTTCGCGTGCTCGACCCCGACCCAGCCAAGGGCAAGGCCCTGGTCGAGCAGTTCAAGATGTACCCCTACGCCCAGCGCGCCACCCCCGGTAAGACCCGCTTGCTGTCGCCCGCAGGCAAGCCGTGGTCCGGCACCCAGCCACGTGGTATGGCGTACTGGGAGCGACTGCACGGGATCATCCAGAAAGAGCCAGTCAACGAACGCGACCGTTTCTACATGGCCATGCTCGCCAGCCTTGGCATCGAGAAAGACAAACCGTTCAACCCTAACGAGCACCAGCGCCAGGCCCTGGAGCAAGGCGCGCAAATGGGCGAGCTGATCGCCAAGGCCAACGCCTTCGCCAAACGCTTCCCCCAGGCCCAGTACTGGCCGGACCGCCAGTGGGATACGGTGCTGAACATCGCCGAGCCCTCCCAGCGCGTGGCCTTCTACGACCAATTATGGGAGCGCAGCGCCTGGTTCTATGAAGCGGTGACCAACACCAAGGGCATGGTCTCCAAGACCCCAGGCCTGGGCCAGACCTACCTCGGCGCCTACACCGACCAGCAGGGCCAATGGCTGGACGGCGCCAAGCACTACACGCTGCATGTGGGCGCCAACCCACCGGCCAAACAGTTCTGGTCGATGACCGTGTACGACATCGACAGCCGCTGCCTGATCGACAACCCACAACGCAAGGCCGACCTGTCCTCACGCCAGGACCTGAAGAAAAACCCCGACGGTTCGGTGGACTTGTACTTCGGCCCCACCGCGCCAAAAGGCTTCGAGAACAACTGGGTGCAAACGCTGCCGGGCAAACACTGGTTCAGCTACTTCCGCCTGTATGCCCCTACCGAGGCCTACTTCGACAAACGCTGGAAGCTCAACGACATCACCCCTGTTCCCTGACGCTAAAGGAAGGACGCCCCCACATGATTGCAAAACCGACACGCCTGCTGTTGGCGAGCCTCTCGATACTGCTGAGTACCGGCGCCTGGGCGGACTTTACCGCCTCCCCCAGCGAAGCCCGGGCCATTGCCAAGGAAGCCTACCTGTATGGCTTCCCGGTGGTGGAAATGTACAAGACCCTCTACACCCAGGCGGTGGACAAGGGCGGCGCCAACTTCAAGGCGCCGTTCAACCACATCGGCAACACCGCCAAGGTGTTCACGCCCAAGGACACGGCCTTTGTCACGCCCAATTCGGACACGCCCTACTCCTTTGTCTGGCTGGACCTGCGCCGCGAACCAATGGTGTTGACCCTGCCGAAAATCGAGGACACCCGCTATTACTCCGTGCAGTTGATCGACCTCTACACCCAGAATTTCGCCTACCTGGGCACCCGCAGCACCGGCAACAACGGCGGGCACTACATGGTCGCCGGGCCCGACTGGCAGGGTCAGCAACCGCTGGATGTGGACCGCGTGGTCTACAGCGAAAGCAACATCGCCTACGCCCTGTATCGCACCCAGTTGTTCGATGACAAGGACCTGGCCAAGGTCAAGCAGATCCAGGCCGGCTACAAGGTCCAGCCCCTGAGCGGCTACGTCAAACAGGCCGCGCCGGCCAAGGTGCCGCAGATCGAGTGGCCCAAGCCGGTCGCCGAGATGAGCGACAGCCCGCAGTTGTTCCGCTACCTGAACTTCATGCTGGCCTTCGCCGCCCCCCAGGCCAGTGAAAAAGAGCTGCTGGCACGCTTTGCCAGGATCGGTATCGCCCCTGGCGCGCCGTTCAAGGTCGCCCAGTTGAGCGCCGAACAACGCAAGGCCCTGGAGGACGGGATCGCCGACGGCAAGGCCGAGTTTGCCAGGTTCAAGAAAGACAAGATCGACACCCATCAAGTGGCCAGCGGCGACCTGTTCGGCAGCCGCGATCACCTGCAAAACAACTACCTGTACCGCTACGCCGGTGCCGACATGGGGATTTTCGGCAACTCCACCGATGAGGCCGCCTACATGGGCTACTTCGTCGACAGCGAGGGCAAGCCGGCCAACGGCGCCAAGCACAGCTACACCCTGCACTTTGCCAAGGGCCAACTGCCACCCGCCGACGCGTTCTGGTCGCTGACCCTGTACAACGGCAAGAACAAGCTGTTGGTGGAGAACCACAAGAAACGCTACCTGATCAACTCGCGGATGCTGCCCCAGCTCAAGCTCGATGCCGATGGCGGCCTGACGCTCAAGGTCCAGCATCACGAACCGCCCAAAGCCGAGCAAAGCAACTGGCTGCCGGCACCACCCGGCCCGTTCTATGCCGTACTGCGCATTTACCTGCCCAAGCCTGAGGTGGGTAACGGCCAGTGGAAACTACCGGCGCTGACCCCGGTGAAATAACCGCCCAGACACCCCTGACATCAGGTCCAGACAAGGAGTAGCGCCATGGTTTCACGCAGTCGACTGAGTGCATTCGCCGCCGCCACGCTGGCGCTGGTGCCAGGGATCAGTGTTGCGGACAATGCCAGGGATTGGCAGAACACCCCTACCGACCTGAATATGCTGTTCGGTTACTACAACCGGGTGGACACCAACACCCCCATCGATACCACCCTGCCTCTCGATGGTTTGTCGCTCAACGCCGATGTGTACCTGTTGCGCTACGCGCGCACGTTCGGCATCGACGGGCGCAACAGCGCTCTCCAGCTTATCCAGCCTTATGCCGATGTGTCGGCGTCCTTCGACAACGCACGCTTCTTCGATGGCACCAAACACAACGGCGGCATGGGCGATGCCCAGGTGGTGTTCGCCCATAACATCTTCGGCGGCCCGGCCCTCACAGCCGAGGAGTTCGCCAGCTGGCAACCCGAGACCTTCCTGACCGGCGCCGTATGGCTCACCGTGCCCACCGGCGACTATGACAAGGACCGCGTAATCAACATCGGCGCCAACCGCTGGGTGGTCAAGCCGGAACTGGGCTTCGGCACACCGTTCGGCCCCACGTGGCTGGAGATCAATACCTGGGTCTCGCTGTTTGGCGACAACGACGAGTACCACGGCAACAGCAAGCTGGAACAAAAACCGCTGTATGCCATCGAGGGTCACTACAGCTACACCATCAACCGCGCCCTCTGGGCGTCGCTGGATGCCACCTACAGCCGGGGCGGCGAAAGCAAGATCGATGGCATCTGGCAGGACAACAAACAGGAAAACGGCCTGCTGGGGGCGAGCCTGGGCTTTATGCTCACGCCGCAATTCGGTGGGCTGCTGGCCTATTCCGACACCATCGCCGAACGCCGCGGTTCGCCCGACGTGAACACCTGGACCTTGCGTATGCAATACGTCTGGTAGTGGCTTTTTCAGGTGTCGGTCATCGCCAATGGCGTGGTCGCCGCCCCAGGTGCTCCTTTGCCTCAAGGACGATTGTGATGACAGCACTCAACGATCTAAACGCCCTGCAAGCCAGCATCGCCGAAAGCGTGCTGGGCCAGGCCCCGGTTATCCGGCAGATCCTCCTGGGCCTGCTGGCCAACGGGCACTTGCTGCTGGAAAGCCTGCCGGGGCTGGCCAAGACCCGCACGGTCAAGGCCCTGGCCAGGCACCTGGACGCGAAGATGAGCCGGATTCAGTTCACCCCCGACCTGCTGCCGTCGGACATTACCGGCGCCGAGGTGCTGCACCAGGTAAACGGGCAGAACCAGATCCGCTTCCAGCCCGGCCCCTTGTTCGGCAACCTGATCCTCGCCGATGAAATCAACCGCGCCCCGGCCAAGGTCCAGGCTGCCCTGCTCGAAGCCATGGAAGAGCGGCAAATCACGGTGGCCGGCGCCAGCCACCCGCTGCCCGAGCTGTTTATCGTGGTCGCCACCCAGAACCCCATCGAACAGGAAGGCACCTACCCGCTGCCCGAAGCACAGATGGACCGTTTCGTGATGAAAATCCTCCTCGACTACCCTAGCGCCGCCGATGAAAGCCAGGTGCTGCGCTTGCTGCGGGCCGAAGAACAGGCAGGCGACGCCCCTGTCACTCAGGGCTTCAACCTGGCCCAAGAAGTGATCTTCGCCGCCCGCCGGGAAGTCAGCGCCGTGCAGGTCGCGCCGGCCATCGACCGCTACCTGATCGACCTGATCAACGCCACCCGCCATCCCGGCGACTACGACCCGGACCTGGCGCGCTGGATCAGCCTGGGGGCCAGCCCCCGTGGCGGCATCGGCCTGGACCGTTGCGCACGTGCCGACGCCTGGTTGCAGGGCCAGGCCTTCGTGACCCCGGCCAATGTGCAAGCGGTGCTGCACCCGGTGCTGCGCCACCGCCTGCAACTGAGCTACGACGCGGTGGCCGATGGGGTCGGTGCCGATCAGGTGCTCGACCGCCTGCTGGCCAAAGTAGCGATCCCGGCATGAACGCCGACGGCCTGGTCTACGTGGCCCTCGGGCAGTTGATGGCCCTGCAGTTCCAGGCACGGGGCTTGAGCTTTGTGGCGCGCCAACCCCGGGGCAGCCTCCTGGCGGGCAACCATGCCTCACGCCTGCGCGGACGCGGCCTGAACTTCGACGAGCTGCGGCGCTATCAGCCCGGCGACGACCTGCGCCACCTTGACTGGCGCGCCTCGCTGCGCACCGGCAAGCCGGTGGTGCGCGCCTTTACCGAAGAGCGCGATCGCCCGGCCTTGATCGTGGTCGATCAGCGCATGTCGATGTTCTTTGGCTCGGTACGCAGCTTCAAATCGGCGCTCGCCGCCGAACTGGCCGCGCTGGCCGCGTGGATGGTGTTCAATGCCGGCGACCGGGTCGGCGGCGTGGTGTTCAACGATGAGTGCATCGACGCTGTGGCCCCGTTGCGCAGTCGCCAGCGGGTCGAGACCCTGTGCAGCCGCATCGTGCAACACAACCAGGCGCTCAACGCGCGCAACCCCGACCATGAAGGCGACGGGCAACTGGACAAGGTCTTGCAGCAGTGCCTGGCCCTGGCCGGGCATGACCATTTGATCTGCCTTGTCAGCGACTTTGCCGGCGCCGGGCCGCGCACCCTGCAACTGCTGCGCCAGCTGTCGGCCCATAACGATGTGCTCGCCCTGCAGGTCTACGATCCGCTGGCCCTTAACGTGCCCACACGCGGGCAACTGCGCGTGACCCAGGGCCAGTTGCAGGTGGAGTTGGCCGTGCACAAACAACAGGTGCGCCAGCCCCTGGGGGACTTTCTCGGCGGGCGCCTCAAGGATGTCGCCAGCCTGTTGCGGCGCAGCCAGGTGCCCGTGCTGATGTTCAGCAGCGCCCTGCCCGCCGCCGAGCAATTGCGCGCCGAACTGGGCAGGCGCCGTTGAACACCCAGGTGCCGAGCATCGAACAGCTGCAAGAGCTGGGCTTGCCCGCGCCCGTCAGCTACTGGCCGCAGACCTGGGGCTGGTGGCTGCTGCTCGGCCTGCTGGTCCTCGGCCTGCTGGTGTGGGCGGCCAGGGCCTGGCTGGCGTGGCGGCGCAATGCCTATCGCCGCGAGGCCCTGGCGCGCCTGGAGGCGCTGGAGGATCTACGGGAGCTGCCGGTATTGCTCAAGCGCGTGGCGCTGTCGATGCCCCTTACCCCCGAGGAACGGCAGCGCGTGCCGACCTTGAGTGGCGCCGACTGGCAAGCCTTCCTGCAACGCCATGGCGCTGCGCCGGTGCCGGCCGACCTTAGCCGGCAACTGGCCGAGCTGGCTTATGCCCCGGCCGACGCGCTGTCCGCCGAACAGCGCACCCGCCTGCTGGCCCACTGCCGAACCTGGGTGGAGGGGCATCATGTGGCAGCTTGATTACCCCTGGTGGTTGCTCCTGCTGCCCTTGCCCTGGCTGGCCTGGCATTACCTGCCCGCCTACCGCGAGGCCCGCAGCGCGGTGCGGGTGCCGTTTTTTACCGGTATGAGCCGGGCAGTGGGCCAGGCCCCGGCAGCCAGCGACAGCCGCAGCAATCGCCGGCAACTGCTGCTCAACCTGCTGGTCTGGGCCCTTCTGGTGCTGGCCGTGGCCCGCCCGGTGTGGGTGGAAAAACCCATCGAACGCCAACAGCCGGTGCGCGACCTGATGCTGGCCATCGATATTTCCCAATCCATGCAGACCCAGGACTTCACCGATGCCAACGGCCAGAAGACCGACCGCCTGGCCGCGGTCAAACAGGTGGTGCAGGGGTTTATCCAACGGCGCAAGGATGACCGCCTGGGCCTGATCCTGTTCGGCAGCGGCGCCTATCCCCAGGCCCCGCTGACCCTGGACCATGCCAGCCTGGCGCTGCTGCTCGATGACAGCAGCATCGGCATGGCCGGCCCCAACACCGCGATTGGCGATGCCATCGGCCTGAGCCTGAAGCTGCTGGACGCGGCCCACGAGCAGGAAAAAGTGCTGATCCTGCTCACCGACGGCAACGACACCAGCAGTGCGATCACCCCGGACCACGCCGCCAGCATGGCCGCGGCCAAAGGCGTGGTGATCCATACCATCGGCATTGGCGACCCCGGTGCGTCGGGCGAAGCCAAGGTCAACCTGGGCGCCTTGCAGCAGATTGCCCAGGCCACCGGCGGGCGCTATTGGCGCGCAGAAAACCGCGACACCCTGGAACAGGTCTACACCACCCTCGACCAGCTCACGCCCCATCAGGTACAGACCTTGAGCCACCAGCCCAAGCGCGATCTGTTCTGGCTGCCGTTGACTGCCGCCCTGGGCCTGTTCGCCGTGTATCACCTGATCGCCGCCGCCTGGTCGTACCGTCCCCAACGGGAGGTGCCCGATGGCGTTCAACCTCAATGACTTGCACTTCCTGCGCCCGGCCTGGCTGTTGCTGGCGCTGGTCGGCGTGCTGCTGCCCCTGCTCTGGCGGCGCAACCGCGACCTGCAACGCCGCCTGCGCGGCACTATCGCCCCGCACCTGTTGCCGCACCTGCTGCTCACGCCCAGCGATCCCCAGCGCCTGCGCCCGGTGCATCTGGCCAGTGCGTTGCTGGTGCTCGGCGCCCTCGCCGCTGCCGGGCCGACCTGGGAGCAGGATCGGCCGGACTTCCTGGAAAACCGTGCGCCGTTGATCATTGCCCTCGACCTGTCCCCGTCCATGGACAACATCGACGTGCCGCCCAGCCGCCTGGAAGCGGCCAAGCACAAGGTGCATGACCTGGTTGCGCGGCGCCAAGGCGCAAGAACCGCACTGATCGTGTACGCCGGCAGCGCGCACCTGGTGTTGCCGCCCACCGATGACCCGGCGTTGCTGGACAGCTTTATCCAGGCCCTCGGCAGTGACCTGATCACCCGGCCAGGCAAGGATGTGGCCGGGGTGATCGAGCAAGCCAGGCGCCTGCTGGACGCGGAAAAGTCGCCGGGCACCCTGCTGCTGCTCAGCGACGGCGCCGACCTCACCCAACTGCCCCGGCTCAAGCCCCTATTGGCCGACAGCCCACTGCAAGTGCTGGTACTGGCGGTAGGCAGCAACCCCGGCAGTTTTGACGCGCCCGCCCTCAAGCAACTGGCTGGCGCCACCGACGCGCCGCTGGGCAGCCTGACCCTCAATGACGACGATTTGGACTGGGTGCAGCTGCATGCCCAACAGCACTTCCGGGCGAGCGATGAACAACAGCGCGCCCTGCAATGGCAAGACGCTGGCTACTGGCTGTGCTGGCCGCTATTGCTGGTGGCGCTGTTGGGCGTGCGCCGCGGCTGGAGCCTGAACTGGGCCGCCGTGGTGATGCTGGGCCTGTTCCTGCAACCGGCGCAGGTTAAGGCCAATGGGTTGGTCGATGCGTTTCTCAGCGCCGATCAACAAGGGCGCTGGGCCTTCGAGCACCACCACTACCCTGCTGCCGCCCGCCTGTTTATCGACCCGTACTGGAAGGGCATCGCCGCCTATAACGCCGCCGACTATGACCTGGCCCTGGCCACTTTCGCTCAACTCGACAGCGCGCAGGCAGCGTTCTACCAGGGCAATATCCAGGTGCGCCGCTTCAAGTTCGACCAGGCCATCAGCGCCTACCAGCAAGCCTTGCAGCGCCAGCCACAGTTCCCCGAGGCCCGCGCCAACCTGGCCTTGGCCATGGCCCTGAAACAAGACACCGAAAGCGCCGCCGCCAACGCGCCCGAGGTCAAGCCCGATGCGATCCAGTTCGACAAGACGCCCGGCAAGGGCCAAACCAAGGCGGTGCAGACCGAACAGGCCAGCAATGACGCCCTGTGGTTGCAGAACCTGAGCACCTCGCCGGCCAACTTCCTGCGGCGCAAATTCAGCCTGCAAGACCAGGGGGGTGCCCATGAATAAGCATGCCCTGCTCGGCCTGCTGTTCTGCACACCGCTCATGGCCGGCGAGCCGCAACTCCAGGTGCACGTGCAACTGCTGCCCGGCCCGGCAGTGAGGGTGGGCGAGCAGGCACAGTTGCAGGTGGACGTGCTGACCGACACCTGGTTCACCGCCGCCGTCAGCCTGCCCGCCCTGCAACTGCCGGGGGCGCGGGTCGAGGCGCCGGGGGGCGAGGCCGAGCACCTGACCCAGGTGATCGACGGCCAGACCTTCTATGGCATGCGCTATCGCTACCGCATCACCCCCAGCGTGGCGCAGGATTTCAGCGTGCCGTCCCTGGCCATCCGCGCGCAGCCCGGCCAGGCCAGCGCGCCCCTGACCGCCCACAGCACGCCACTGGCGTTCAAGGCCACGCGGCCACCCGGTTTTGCCCCCGGTGAACCGTTGCTGGTGGCCGAAGGGCTGCGCCTGAGCCAGAGCCTCAGCACGTCGGCCACACCGTTGAAAGTGGGCGACAGCCTGACCCGCACCCTCACCTTGCAGGCCGACAACACTCCGGCGCTGTCATTGCCGGCACCGCTGCAAGTGGCGATTGCAGGCTTGCGCGCTTACCCGCAGACACCCGCCATCGGCAACCTGGACGACGGGCGCGGCACGGTCACTGGCGGCCAGCGCGTGGATCGCTGGGTGTACCGGGTCGAACAGGGCGGCCATTACCAACTGCCGGCCATCCGCGTGAAGTGGTGGGACAGCCGCAACCAGCGCCTGCAAGTGGCGCAACTGCCCGCCATTAGCGTCGAGGCCCTGGCCAGCAGCGACTACCGCCCGACCTTTTCCATCGCCCAGGACCTCAAGGACCTCGGCCAGCACACACGCTGGCAACTGTCGCGCCACGCCCTGGCCTGGAGCGCGACGCTGGTGCTGCTGGCATTGGCCGGCTACCTGGGCCGCCAGTGGTGGCCACGGTTGCTGCCACTGTGGCGACATGCCTGGGCCACAGTGCGCCGGGTCTGTCGTCAACTACGCTTGCAACCACTCAACCCTCGCCGTGAAAAGGATTTCCCATGACCTCTGTGCGCCGCACCCTGCCCCTGCTGCTGGGCCTGAGCTTTGCGGCATTGGCCGCCGACCCGTTGCCGTCGTGGCATGCAGGCCCGAACAAACAGCACATCATGGAATTCGTCCAGGCCGTGACCACCGAAGGCTCGACGGACTACGTCAAGCCCACCGAGCGCATTGCCGTGTTCGACAACGACGGCACCCTGTGGACCGAGCAACCGGCCTACTTCCAAGTGCTGTTCGCCTTCGATGAAATCAAACGCCTGGCGCCCCAGCACCCGCAATGGAAAACCACCCAGCCGTTCCAGGCCGTGCTGGAAAACGACCACCAGGCCCTGGCCCAGAGCGGCATGGACGGCCTGCTGAAAATCATCGGCGCGACCCATACCGGGATCAGCACCGAGACCTTTATCGCCAATGCCAAGGCCTGGCTGACCCAGGCCCGCCATCCCAAAACCGGCAAGCCCTACACCGAGATGATCTACCAGCCGATGCTAGAAATGCTCGACTACCTGCGCAGCCAGCAATTCAAGACCTACATCGTGTCCGGTGGCGATACCGCATTTATGCGGGCCTTTGCCGAAGTGGTCTATGGCGTGCCGCCGGAACAGGTGATCGGCAGCACCTTCGTCACCCGGTTCCAGATCAGCGACGGCACGCCGCAGCTCCTGCGCACGGCCAAGCTGGCCCATAACGACGACGGCCCGGGCAAGCCGGAAAGCATTGATGCGGTGATTGGCCGGCGGCCGATCCTGGCGTTCGGCAACTCCGACGGCGACTTGCAGATGCTGCAATGGACGGCGGCAGGTGCAGGCAAACGTTTTATGGGCCTGGTGCACCACACCGATGCCACCCGCGAGTGGGCCTATGACCGTCACTCCCAGGTCGGGCGCCTGGACAAGGCCCTCGATGAAGCCAGGACAAAGGGTTGGAACGTGGTTGATATGGCGGCCGATTGGCGGCGTATCTACCCGTTCGAGCCGGTTGTGCAAAAGCAGGTGCAATAAGCAAAGACGTCGCGATGGACTGTAGTAAACGTTGGTCGCAGCAGTGCGACTCAAGCCGATATAGGAGCAGGTCTTATGACTCGCATAGGTAAGTGGCTACCGAAACTGGCCCTGGTGGCGGTTTCAGTGATGGGGGGTGGGGCAACAGCCCTGGCCGCCGAAAAACCGAATATCCTGGTGATATTCGGCGATGACATCGGGCAAACCAATATCAGCGCCTATTCCATGGGCGTGGTGGGCTACAAGACGCCGAACATCGACCGTATCGCCAAGGAAGGCATGATATTCACCGACTATTATGCGGAGAACAGCTGCACCGCCGGGCGCTCATCCTTTATCACCGGCCAGACGCCGTTGCGCACGGGCTTGTCCAAGGTCGGCATCCCCGGTGCAGCGGTGGGCTTGCAGAAGCGCGACATCACGATTGCCCAGGCGCTCAAGTCCCTGGGTTACGCCACCGGGCAATTTGGCAAGAACCACCTGGGCGACCGCGATGAGTACCTGCCCACCAACCATGGCTTTGACGAGTTCTTCGGCAACCTGTACCACCTCAATGCCGAAGAAGAACCGGAACGCCCGTACTGGCCCAAGGACGACGCCGCCTTCGTCAAGGCCAACACCCCGCGCGGGGTGATCCACAGTTTTGCCGACGGCAAGATCGAAGACACCGGTGCCTTGACCACCAAGCGCATGGAAACCATCGACGACGAAACCACTGCTGCCGCCCAGGCGTTCATCAAGAAACAGGCCGAGGCCGACAAGCCGTTCTTCGTCTGGATGAACACCACGCGCATGCACGTGTTCACCCACGTACGCGACTCGATGAAGGGCCAGAGCGGCATGCCCGGCAACGAGTACGCCGATGGCATGCTGGAGCACGACGGTGACGTCGGCAAACTCTTGCAGACCCTCGACGACTTGAAAATCGCCGACAACACCATCGTGGTCTACACCTCCGATAACGGGCCGAACCAGTTCTCGTGGCCGGACGCGGCGACCACGCCGTTTCGCAACGAGAAGAACTCCAACTGGGAAGGCGCCTACCGGGTGCCGGCGATCATTCGCTGGCCGGGCAAGATCAAGGGCGGCGAGGTCTCCAACGAGATGGTCTCGGGCATGGACTGGTTCCCGACCCTGCTCGCGGCAGCCGGTGACGCGCAAGTCAAAGACAAACTGCTCAAAGGCTGGGCCCCGGTGGCGGGCGGCGCCAACTTCAAGGTGCACCTGGACGGTTTCAACCAACTGCCGTACCTGACCGGCCAGCAACCCAAGGGCGCACGCAACGAGTTCTACTACTTCAACGACGACGGGGTGCTGGTGTCGATGCGCTTCGACAACTGGAAAGTGGTGTTCTGCGAACAGCGCCAGCCGGGTGGTTTCCGGGTCTGGAGCGAGCCGTTCGTGTGCCTGCGGGTGCCGAAGATCCTCAACTTGCGCATGGACCCGTACGAGCGGGCGGACGTGGTGTCTGACCAGTATTACGACTGGAGCACCAAGAACGTGTACCTGGCGGGCGTCGCGGTGACCAAGTCGGCGGCCTTCCTCGAAACCTTCATCGACTACCCGCCCAGCCAGAAACCGGCGAGCTTCAGCATCGACCAGATTCGCGCGGCGGTGGATGCGAAGATTGCCGAGAAAATGAAGGCGGCACCGGCGCAATAAAAAGTGGGAGCGGGCTTGCCCGCGATGGCAGTGGATCAGCCACCTAATACATTGACTGACACTCCGCTATCGCGGGCAAGCCCGCTCCCACACAAGCCTGCCCCACACCAAACCCAGTTTCCATCTGGCCTCTTCGCCAGTTCTGCAATGGTTGTTCCCTTTGAACAAGGCAATCTGCAATGTCTTCACGCACAGCCAGCCAACCCCTGGCCCAACTCCAGGCCTCTACCCTTCTGATCCCCGCCCTGCTGCTGTTTATCTCCGGCAGCGCCGCCCTGGTGTACCAGGTGCTCTGGATCAAGCAGCTGTCACTGGTGGTCGGGGTCGAGGTCTATGCCATCACCACCGGGATCAGTGCTTTCTTTGCCGGGCTGGCCCTGGGTAGCTGGCTGTTTGGTCGCTGGGCCGATCGGCTCGCCCGGCCACTGCTGCTGTACGCGGTCTTGGAAATACTGGTCGCCGTGCTCGGGGTCAGCGCCACGCTGGCCCTGGGCATGGCCGCCAGCCCGTTTGCCTGGCTGGAACAACGCATCGGCCTGTTGGCCTGGGTCCTGCCCTTCGCCCTGGTGGGCCTGCCTGCGCTGTTGATGGGTGGCACGCTGCCGGTGCTGGTGCGCGCCCTCAATGTCGATGCCAAGGACCTGGGCCAGGCCGGTGGCCGGCTGTATGCGGCCAACACCGCCGGGGCCATCGTCGGCACCTTGCTTACGGCCTTTGTGCTGATCGCCACCTTTGGCGTGCGCGGCAGTGCCCTGGTGGCTGCCCTGCTCAACCTGCTCGCCGCCGTCGGCGCCTTGTTGTACGTGCGTCATCGTGCAACGTCGCTCAGCGTTCCGTCCAAGACCCGGCCGGCCCGCCTGGCGCTGGTGCTGTACGCCATCGCCGGTGGCGTGGCCCTGGGTTACGAAGTGGTCTGGTCGCAGTCCATCGTGCAGTTCATGAGTACCCGTACCTATGCCTTTGCCGTGGTGCTGGCGACTTACCTGGCCGGGCTGTTTATCGGCAGCCAACTGATGGCGCGCCGGGTCGCACGCCTTCGCGATCCCTGGGGCGTCTTCGGCCTGCTGATCGCCGGGGCCGGGCTGGTGGCCCTGCTGGAAATCGCCCTGCTGGGCCGGTGGCTGGTGCTGTTGCAAACCCAGGCCGAAGCGCTGGTACTGAGCCTGGGTGGCAGCCAATTGCCGGGCATGAGCGCACGCTTTGCCATGGCCGCCCTGTGCATTGTGTTTGTGCCCACCCTGTTGCTCGGCGCGGCGTTTCCCCTGGCGCTGCGCCTGAGTGTGGGCGGCGCGCATATAGGCCGGGAGGTGGGCGCGGTGATGGCGTTCAACACCCTGGGCGGGATTGTCGGGGTGATGCTCTGCGGCTTTGTGCTGATCCCCTGGCTCGGCCTGGTGCGCACCCTGGGCCTGCTGGCGGTGATTGCCGGCGTGGTGGGTTACATCGCGGTGCGCCGTGGCCATGGGGTGAAAAAAGGCCGGCGCCAGGCAGTGGCGGCTCTCGGCCTGCTGTCATTGGCCGTGGCCCTGCTGACCCCGGTCGAGCGCCTGGCCAACCTGCTGCCCGGCGCACGCAATGCCAGCCTGGCGTTCTACCAGGAAGGCCGTGGCGCGACGGTCGCGGTGGTCACCCAGGGCCAGGGCGCGCGGGCCTTTCAGCGCCTGTATATCCAGGGCGTGTCCAATACCGGCGATGCCATGCCGTCCCTGCGCTATATGCGTATCCAGGCCCTGCTACCGTTGCTGATCCATAACGCCGAGCCCCGTTCGGCGCTGGTGATCGGCTTTGGCACCGGCATCACCGCCGGCGCACTGTTGCGTTATCCGGGGCTGGAACACCGGGTGGTCGCCGAGTTGCTGCCCGCCGTGGTGCAGGCGGCGCCGCTGTTCAAGGGCAACTACAACGCCGCCAGCGATCCCGGGGTGCAGGTGCGCTTGCGCGACGGGCGCCAGGAACTGCTGCGCAGCCCCCAGGCCTATGACCTGATCACCCTGGAACCGCCACCGCCCTCCGCCGCCGGCGTGGTCAACCTGTATTCGCGCGACTTCTACCAACTGGCCGCACGACGCCTGGAAAAACACGGTCTGCTGGCCCAGTGGCTACCGCTACCGACGCAGAACATCGAAGACTCGCAGTCACTGGTGCGCAGCTTCCTCGATGTGTTCCCGTACGCCACGCTGTGGACCAGCGAGTTCCACGAGATGCTGTTAGTCGGTTCCCTGGAGCCGATCGAGTTGGACGCCGCGCGCATTCGCCAGCGCTTTGAGCAAGCCCCGGTACGCAGCGCCCTGGCCGAGGTCGGCATTGATTCGGCGCCGACCCTGTTGGCAACCTGGGTCACTGATCGCAATGGGCTGCAGCGTTTTGCCGGGCAGGCCCTGGCCGTCACCGATGACCAGCCGCGCATCGAATATGCGCCGTGGGTGCGCAGCCAGGAGATCAAGCGGGTGTTGCCGGCCTTGCTCGACTTGCGGGTGCCGGCGCCGTTGCTGAATGCCGATGCGGCCTTCTTGCGGACCCTGGATGCCGAGCAGCAACGCCTGATGCAGTTCTACCGCGCCAGCCTGCACGCCTATGACGGTGATCGTGCAGCCTGGAGCCGGGATATCCGGCAGGTGTTGCAGGGGGATGGGGCCAATCCGTATTACCGGTGGTTTGTCGGGGATTGACTAAACCGGCATACCATCAGCCTATTGGTGTGGCGAGCGGGTTTACCCACTCGCCACAACCACAACAAGCCTGCGCGCGTTATTTGGCCTTGAACTTGGCGTAGGACTGATGCAAATCCGCCGCCCAGCCATCGATCACACCCTTCACATCCGACGCTTTCATCACCTGGCTGTCATTGTCCAGGGGCTTGCCGGTGCCTTTGCGCACAACCTGGGCAATCACCCGCCCATTGTCGCCATCGAGAAACTGCGCCTCGGTGCCCAGGGTGGTTTCCTGGTCGCGAATCCCGGTGCCGGTACTCACCGCAGCGGCCACCAGAGCCACCGGGATGTACTCATAGGGCTTGAGGCTTTCGGTCTTGCGGCTGACTGCGGTGATCGCCGCCCGGACCACAATCACGCCCGGGCCCGGGGCGTTGGCCAATGGCAGGGACTTGACCAGCTCACGCTTGAGCGCCTGGTTGTAGTACTCGTTGATGCTACGCAAGGTGTCTTCGGGGATTTGCGCCGTGGCCTGGGGCTTGGGGAAGAATTGGGTCGGTTCGATATACACCGAGGTGTAGCGGTTCAGATTCAGCTTGGGATCGACCCAGCGCATCACCTCTGCGCCCGATGGCGACTTGGCTTCCTTCAAGTGGCTGTAGTCCGAAAGAAACCCGGAATACTCGTCCGGCTGGGGGACTTTACTTGCACAGCCAGTCACCCCGAGTGAGGCAATACACAGCGTGCTGATCATTAGCCCTAGCTTCATTGGTGCGACTCCTTGGTATTTATCATCAAGACGTGAATTAACAGGTATAGCCAACTCGGGAAAAATAGCCTATTGGCACACTACTCGTGTGCTTTTTTTGTACCTCGATTGACATACACCGTGCCGGCGTCAAAGCTGCACCTAGCTTAAGCACGCCTTAGTGCGTCAATGCCCCAGGACATCGGAAGCCGCATGCCCAAGCCTAACAACAAAAACGTAGCCCACCGTGATTCACCCAATCGTTACCTATACCCCTTGCTGATTGCCGTTTTGCTGCTGGCCATGCTCGGGATCTGGCTGTTTCTCCAGGCCAGTACGCCCACCCCGCAGTTATTGGCCCCCACGCCGGTGGCCACGGTGGCCAAGCCAGTGGCGATGCCGCCGGCGCAGCTCGTGGACGAGCAACAATGCCAGGCCTGCCATCAGCCCCAGGCCCAGGACTGGCAAGGTTCTCACCATCAGTTGGCCATGCAGCAGGCGACGCCTGAAACCGTGCCGGCCGACTTCAACCATGCGTCGTTCAAAGGCGAAGGCGAAACCACCCGCTTTTTTCGCCGGGGCAATGAGTTCTGGGTCAATACCCCGGGTGCCGATGGCAAGCCTGGAGACTTCAAGGTCGCCTACACCTTCGGTATCACGCCCTTGCAGCAGTATCTGATCGAGGTCGGCGACGGGCGCTTGCAGGCCCTGGGCGTGGCCTGGGATACCGAAAAAAACCGCTGGTTTCACCTCTACCCCGGCCAAGGCGTGAACTTCAAGAACCCACTGCATTGGAGCCAACCCAACCAGAACGCCAACTTCATGTGCGTGGAGTGCCACACCACCGGCTACCAGCGCAATTTCGATGCCGTCAACAACCGCTTCGACAGCCAGTGGAACAGCCTCGGCGTCGGCTGCCAGGCCTGCCATGGCCCGGCGTCGAACCATGTGCAATGGGCGGCGAAAAAGGGTGACCTGCTGCATGCCGGCTTTGCCGTGGACTTGAAGGACAAGGACGCCAGCGTCGAACTCGAAACCTGCGCCCGCTGCCATGCGCGCCGGGCACCGTTGGGCGATGGCTATCGCGTGGGCAAGCGCTTGATGGACGACTACCTTCCCAGCGTCCTGACCCGCGAGCTGTATACCCTGGACGGCAAGATCAAGGATGAGGTGTTTGAACACGGCGCCTTCGCCCAGAGCAAGATGGCCGACAAGGGCGTGCGCTGCACCGACTGCCACAACCCCCATAGCAACCAGTTGAAGGCCCCCGGCAATGGCGTCTGCCTGCAATGCCACAATACGGCGGGCAAGACTGCTGTGGCCACGGTCGATGGCCGTGGGTTGCAGGCCAAGAACTACGAGGCGCCAGAACACACACGCCATGTCGCCGGGCAACCCGGGTCGTTTTGCGTCGATTGCCATATGCCCGGCAAGTTTTACATGGGCAATGACTTTCGCCATGACCACAGCTTCAGCCTTCCCAACCCCGAGCGCGCCGCCAGGCTCGGCACCCCGGACGCCTGCCTGACCTGCCACCAAGGCAAGGCCGGCGACAAGATCACTGCGCAATTCAAACTGTGGGACCACAGCCAGGCGCTCCAGGCCCCCCGCTACGACGAAAGCCTGGCACTGATTCGCGGTGGCCAGCCGGGGGCGGCGCAGGCGCTGTATGAGCAGTTGGCACGCAATAACCTGCCGGCTATCCAACGCGCCACGCTGCTGGTCGAGCTGCCCAACTACCCCAGCGAACAGGCGTTGAAGCTGGCAACCAAGGACCTGGGCCACCCTGCCCCGCAGGTGCGCGAGAGTGCGCTACGGGCGGTCAGCGCCTTCCTGCCACCCGCCGAACGCGTGGCGCTGTATGGCCCCTTGCTCAAGGACCCGGTGCGTGCGGTGCGCATCCTTGCCGCGCGGGATCTGCTCAGCGTCGCGGCCCAAGGCCTGGGCCCGGCCTGGGAGCAAGCCATCGGTGAATACGAAAACGTGCAACTCAGCCTGCAGGAACGCGCCGAAGCCAACCTCAACCTGGCCATGCTGTACCAGGCCAGCGGTCGCGCCGCTCAGGTCGAAGCCCAACTGCGCACGGCACTGCTGCGCGACCCGGACTTCTACCCGGCGCTGGTGACCCTCGCCCAGTGGCTGGAAGCCAACGGCCGGCGCGAAGAAGCCGGCCGCCTGTTGGCCGATCGCCTCAAGCAACACCCTGAGGCGGCGCTGCTGCAACATACCCAGGGGTTGATGCTGATTCGCCAGGGCAACACCCCGTCAGCACTGACGCACCTGCGCGAGGCCGCCCGCCTGGAACCGGACAACGGGCAATACAGCTTTGTGCTGGCGGTGGCGTTGCATGACGGTGGCCAGGTCGACAAGGCCTGCCAGCAACTGGAAGCCTTGCTGCAACGCCAGCCCTATAACCGCAATGCACGGTTGTCGCTGATCCAGTACTACCTGGAGAACGGCCAGGAACCGAAGGCGCAGCAGGTGATGCAGAGCTGGAAAAAACTCAACCCCACCGACCCGGCCTTGAAATAGCAACGCGCCGGCGGCAGGCAGAGGACTACCGCCGGCGAAACAACGGCCGCGGCTCAATCACCGAGCGGCCATAGCTCACACTCATGCCCGCCAGGCCCTTGAGCGCATCGGCGGCCGAGCGGTCCTCGCGCACGGCGAACCCATCGAAACCACACTGGCGCATATGGCTCAGTTGGTCGCGCAGCACATCCCCCACCGCCCGCAACTCCCCCTGCCAGCCCATGCGGGTGCGCAACAGATAGGCCTGGCTGTAGGCACGGCCATCGCGAAAGCTGGGGAAATCCAGGGCAATCAGCGGCAATGCATCCAGCCACGGTCGCAGGTGTTCCACGTCATCATCCGGGCCGAGCCACACCGCGTCCTGCGGTGGGTCTGGTGCAATGCGCCGGCTCAGCCACAGCGCCAGCGGCAGAATCAGCGCGCCCTCGGGCAGCGGCCCTTCGGCATCGCGCACCAGGGTCCAAGGGTCATCGTGCTTGATCGCCGCCACGCCCTGCTCCAGGCTCAATAGGTTGTTCATACCGGCTGCACCACGCTGCCATACACCCGCTCCTTGAACGGCTCCAGGCCGATGCGTTGTACGGTGTCGATAAAGGGTTCGTCGCTTTCCCGGTAGCGCACGTAGGTGGCGATCAGACGTGAGATCACATCCGGGATCTGTGCGGCACTGAACGAGGGGCCAATCACCTTGCCCAGCGCGCTGGCCTTGCCCTGCGCACCGCCCAGGGTGATCTGGTACCACTCGCTGCCGTTTTTATCGACGCCCAGGATGCCGATATTGCCGATGTGATGATGCCCGCAGGCATTGATGCAGCCAGAGATATTCAGGCTGATATCGCCCAGGTCATGCAGGTAGTCGAGGTTGTCGAAACGCTGCTGGATCGCCTGGGCGATGGGGATCGACTTGGCATTGGCCAGGGCACAGAAGTCGCCGCCGGGGCAGGCGATGATATCGGTCAGCAAGCCGATATTGGCGCTGCCCAGCCCCTGCTCACAGGCCAGGGTCCACAAGGCATGCAGCCGCGCCTTGGGCACGTCCGGCAGCACGATATTCTGTTCGTGGGCGATGCGGATTTCACCGAAGCCGAACTGTTCGGCCCACTGCGCCACGGCGTCCATCTGCTCGGCCGTCACATCGCCCGGCGGCGCGGCAATCCCCGGCTTGGTGGACAGCACCACACTGGTATAGCCCGGCACTTTGTGCGGCTGCACATTGCGGGTTACCCAGCGGGCGAAGGCCGGGCTGTCGGCCATGTGCGTGCCAAAGTCCAGGTCGGTATCGGGCAATGCCTGATAGTCCGGTGGCACAAAGGCTGCGGCCACGCGCTGGTACTCGTCCTCGGTCAGTTGCGCCGGGCCATCGCGCAGGTGCTGCCACTCCTCCTCCACTTCCCGGGAAAACGCCTCGATGCCCAGGGCCTTGACCAGGATCTTGATCCGCGCCTTGTACTTGTTGTCGCGCCGGCCATGGCGGTTGTACACGCGCAATACCGCCTCGACATACGACAGCAGGTGCTGCCAGGGCAAGCCGTCACGAATCTGCAAGCCCAGGATCGGCGTGCGCCCCAGGCCACCGCCCACCAGCACGCGCAACAGCATCTGGCCGTCGGCAGCCTGGTACAGGTAGAGGCCGATGTCATGCATCATGATCGCCGCCCGGTCCTGGCGTGCCGAGCAGATGGCGATCTTGAACTTGCGCGGCAAAAACAGGAACTCGGGGTTGATGGTTGACCATTGCCGCAGGATTTCTGCCAGCGGGCGCGGGTCCAGCAGCTCGTCGGCGGCCACCCCGGCAAAGGCTTCGGTGGTGATGTTGCGCACACAGTTGCCCGAGGTCTGAATTGCATGCATGTCGACTTCGGCCAGGCGCTGGAGGATGTCGGGCACCTGCTGCAACTCGATCCAGTTGAACTGCATGTTCTGCCGGGTGGTGAAGTGACCGTAGCCGCGATCGTAATCCCGGGCAATGCTCGCCAGGGTGCGCAGTTGCTGCGCACCGAGGGTGCCGTAGGGGATCGCCACCCGCAGCATATAGGCATGTTTTTGCAGGTACAGGCCGTTTTGCAGGCGCAGCGGCAGGAATTCTTCTTCGCTCAAGTCGCCAGCGACAAACCGTTCGACCTGGTCACGGAACTGCGCCACACGCTCGAAGACCAGGGCCCGGTCGTACTCATCGTACCGATACATCTCGCTACCTCATCATGGCTGACCGCGCTCGACGGCAGCGGTTTCTATGGGGGCGACTATGCACCTACAGCTCAAGACGTCACAGATTCAGCTAAAAACTAAAAAACCATATCAGCCATGGAATACCCCCTGTTTTAAGGGATAAATTCTGATCCGTATTAATGTAGTTTTTCTGAGCCTGTTTTGTTTTTCATGGATTTCCTACAGTGCCCGGGACTTGAAACCATGGAAGACTGACCATGAGCACAGCATCAACCGGGCAGGCCTATAACTACAAGGTCGTCCGTCAATTCGTCATCGCCACCGTGGTATGGGGCGTCATCGGCATGGCCATGGGCGTGTGGATCGCCTCGCAACTGGTGTGGCCGGACATGAACCTGGACCTGCCCTGGACCACCTTCGGCCGGTTGCGACCGCTGCACACCAGCCTGGTGATCTTCGGTTTTGCCGGCAGCGCGCAATTTGCCGCCAGCTACTACGCGGTACAGCGCACCTGCCAGGTGCGTCTGTACAGCGACTGGCTCGCCGCCTTCACGTTCTGGGGTTGGCAATCGGTGATCGTAATCATGCTGATCACCCTGCCCCTGGGCTACACCACCACCAAGGAATACGCCGAGATCGAGTTCTCCGGCGCGGTGTGGATGACTGTGGTGTGGGTGGCCTACGCCATCGTGTTCTTCACCACCGTGGTGCAGCGCAAGACCCAGCATATCTATGTAGGCAACTGGTTCTTCGGCGCGTTTATCGTGGTGATCGCCATGTTGCACGTGGTCAACCACCTGTCGATCCCGGTGGACTGGTTCAAGTCCTATCCGGTGTATTCCGGGGCGACCGACGCCATGGTGCAGTGGTGGTACGGGCATAACGCGGTAGGGTTCTTCCTGACCACCGGGTTCCTGGGGATGATGTATTACTTCGTGCCCAAGCAGGTCGGGCGGCCGGTGTATTCCTATCGCCTGTCCATCGTGCACTTCTGGGCGCTGATCACCCTGTATATCTGGGCGGGGCCCCACCACCTGCACTACACCGCGCTGCCGGACTGGGCGCAATCGCTGGGCATGGCCATGTCGCTGATCCTGCTGGCACCCAGCTGGGGCGGGATGATCAACGGCATGATGACCCTGTCGGGCGCCTGGCATAAATTGCGCACCGACCCGATCCTGCGGTTCCTGGTGCTGTCGTTGGCGTTCTACGGCATGTCGACCTTTGAAGGGCCGATGATGGCGATCAAGACGGTCAACGCCTTGTCCCACTACACCGACTGGACCATCGGCCACGTCCACGCCGGCGCCCTGGGCTGGGTGGCGATGATCACCTTTGGCTCGCTGTACCACATGATCCCGAAAATCTTCGGCCGCGAGCAGATGTACAGCGTACCGCTGATCAACCTGCACTTCTGGCTGGCCACCATCGGCACGGTGCTGTACATCGCCTCGATGTGGGTCAACGGCATCACCCAGGGCCTGATGTGGCGGGCGATCAACGATGACGGCACCCTCACCTACTCGTTTGTCGAAGCCTTGCAGGCCAGCCACCCGGGGTTTGTGGTGCGGTTTGCCGGTGGGGTGTTCTTCCTCGGCGGCATGCTGCTGATGGCCTACAACACCTGGCGCACCGTGCGGGTGGCCGACTTGAAGGTGGCGCAACGTGATGCGCAGATCGCCTGATGTGGGAGGTCATTTTTAACCTAGCGGCGGTGATCTGCCTGTATGGCGCCGTGGAATACTGCCTGCGGGACCAGTCTGGAGCAGAGCTGGATGAGGCGAGCCTGATTCCGTTCGCCGACGACCCGGAGGTGGCGCGGCGGGTGGAGTTGGCGACGGGCAAGCCGGTCAAGGCGGTGGCGCCTGAAGAGGCCAGGCCGGGCTGGGGTAATGTAGAGGTCTGAAGGTAAGTGTTGGGCTTGTGTGGGAGTGGGCTTGCCCACTCCCACATTGGCTTGGGGATCAGCCGCGCTCGCGCGGAATCAGGCTCTGCAACTGCAAGGCCAGGAAGTTGGCATCAAAGGCGAAGGTGTCCGGGTCTTTCAGGCCATTGGTTTTCTTCCACAGCCAGTCATCGGAGCCCGGCAGCAGTACCAGGGATATGCTGCCGTAACGGGCAGCGGTCAGGCCCATGACCGACAACGCAATCAACCCACCCACCCCCATCACCTCCGGCACGAACTCCACCGGTTTGCCGGCAATCTCGATGGTCAGCTTCTCGCTCTTGAAGGTCGAAGTCTCCACCGGCACGCTCGGGCCGGACGCCACATAGGCTTCACGCCGCACCTCCAGCAACCCATCACTCTTGACCGGCGCCAGCCATTGCTCGATGTGGCCATACAGCTCGGTGATTTTCCGGGTCCAGTGGGCAGACTGCACCTCGAACTGCTGGCGCTTGTGCGCTTCGCTGTCGGCGTAATGACGAAGCATCTCGCCCAGTTGCTGTACATCGTCCATGCGGTGTTCCTCGGGGGGCAAACAACGATCATGGCAGATGCAGCAGCGGCGCGTATGACTAACGCTCGCGTGTTGGGTAAGGTGTGGCTTTTGCCCCACAGCTTGAGGAGCTTTGCATGCGCACCATCGGCCTTATCGGCGGCATGAGCTGGGAGTCCAGCGCCGAGTATTACCGGATCATCAACCAGCAGGTACGCGACCGGCTGGGGCCGCTGCGCTCGGCACCGATCCTGCTGTACAGCGTCGACTTCGGCCCGGTGGAACAAGCCCAGCACGCCGGGCGCTGGGATGACGCGGCGCTGATCCTGCAAGACGCCGCACGCCGCCTGCAAGCCGGTGGTGCGGACTGCATCGTGCTGTGTACCAACACCATGCATCTGCTGGCACCGCAGATCGAAGCCTGCGTGTCGGTGCCGTTCCTGCATATTGCCGATGCGGCGGGCGCGGCGGCGGTGCAGGCCCAGACCCTGACGGTCGGCCTGCTGGGCACGGCGTTTACCATGGAACAGGACTTTCTCAAGGCGCGCCTGGCGGCCCAGGGCTTGCACGTACTGGTGCCCGACGCAGCAGAACGCTGCGCCGTGCACCGGATCATTTATGAAGAGTTGTGCGTCGGAGTGATCAGCGAAGCCTCACGCCAGATATACCAGCAGGCCATCGCCAACCTCGCGGCCCGTGGCGCCCAGGCGATTATCCTGGGGTGTACCGAGATCGGCCTGCTGATCAAGCCCGAGCACAGCGACCTGCCGTTGCTGGACACCACCGCGCTGCATGCGCAGGCTGCGGTGGCGTTTGCCCTGGGCGATCAGGCGGTCTGACGCAGGCGGGCCATGCTCAAGGCATCGACAAAGACGCCGTCACGCACGGCGTAATCACGCAGCCGGCCCTCGGTCTCGAAACCGAACTTACGGTACAGCGCCTGGGCCGGCTCGTTATCGGCGTACACCGTCAGTTCCACCCGGCGCAGGTTCATCCAGTTGTCCGCCACCTCCAGCGCCGCGCCCAACAACTGAGTGCCCACGCCCTTGCCCTGCCAGGCCACCGCCACCCCCATGCCAATGCCGCCGATATGGCTTTGCCGACTGCGCGCATATTGCTCCAGGGTACAACTGCCAATCACCTCGCCCGCCTGCACCGCCACCAGCCTGAGCAGTCGCTCATTGGTATCGGCCAGGCGCTTGCGCCACACCTCCAGTGACTGGAACGGCATCTGCAGCACCTGACGGCACACGGCCGGTTCGTTGTAGAGCGCACGCATGCCTTCGAGATGGGGTTCGGCAAAGCGCTGGATCACGATCTTGGGGTCAGGTGTAGGCATTGTGTTTCATCCTTTGAAAGACAAGTGGCCGGCCAGTGTAGGCAGCGATAGCGAGTGCTGTCATCCGCCACTGCGTTGCGCGCCCAGACGCCACACCCGTGCAATATCCGCCGCCCGCTCGCGCAACAGCCTCGGCGCTTCGCTGCAGGCCTGCTCCAGGCTCATCGGTCCGCCAGGCAAGGCGAACGCGGCGTCGACGCCATGGGCGTACATCTGCTCGTAACCCTCGCCCAGGGTGCCGGCGATCACGATCACCGGCACGCCGTGCTGTTTGGCCACCCGCGCCACGCCAAACGGGGTTTTGCCGCGCAGGGTCTGGGCGTCGAAGCGGCCTTCGCCGGTGATCACCAGGTCGGCGTCGCGCACGGCGTTTGCCAGGCCCACCAGGTCGGCGACCACCTCCACACCCGGGCGGAACCGGGCGCCGAGGAAGGCCTTGGCGGCGAAGCCCAGGCCACCGGCGGCGCCGCTGCCGGGCTCGTCGCGCACGTCCCGGGGCAAGACCTGGGCGCAGTGCTCGGCAAAATGGCCGAGGGCCTGGTCCAGTTGCTCGACCTGCTGTGGGTTGGCGCCTTTTTGCGGGCCGAAAATCGCTGAGGCGCCGTGGGGCCCGCACAGAGGGTTGTTGACGTCGGCGGCGATGTCGAAACGCACCTGGGCCAGGCGTGGGTCCAGTTGCTCAAGATTGATCCGTGCCAGGTGCGCCAGGGCCAGACCGCCACGTGCTAGGGCTGTGCCTTGGGCGTCGAACAGTTGCACGCCCAGGGCCTGCATGGCACCAGCGCCGCCGTCGTTGGTGGCGCTGCCGCCAATCGCCAGGATAATCCGCCGGGCCCCGGCATCCAGGGCGGCGCGGATCAGCTCACCGGTGCCGAAGGTGCTGCTGGCACAGGCATCGCGCTGCCCCGGCGCGACCAATTGCAGGCCACTGGCTTCGGCCATTTCGATGATTGCCGTGGCACTCTCGGCCAACCAGCCCCAACGCGCCTCAACGGTGCCGCCCAACGGGCCTTGCACGGTGCAACTGCGCAACTCGCCCTGGCAGGCCGCAAGGACCGACGCCACCGTACCTTCACCGCCGTCCGCCATCGGGCACTGGATCAATTCGGCCTGCGGCCAAACCTCAGCCAGGCCTTCGGCAATGGCCTGGGCCACGCCTTCGGCACTCAGGCTGTCCTTGAACGAGTCGGGGGCGATGATGACTTTCATGGGCTTTCTCCGGTTTTTATGACGCCCATGCTGCCAGTTGGCACCGGCAATGACGCCTGTCCGATGCACAAGCGTGGCTGGGGTTTGTTGTTCATTTCTACAAAAGTGCCGGCGCCTACAGGGATTGGGGCAACAGCTGCACCCCCAGGTACAGCGCGAGCATGCCGTCCAGGGTCAGGGGATCGACACCGCTCAGTTCGGCAATGCGCTCCATGCGGTAGCGCAGGCTATTGCGATGGATGCCCAGGGCGTCGGCGCAGGCCTGGCTTTGCCCATCGTGCTCGCACCAACTGCGCAGCGTGGCCTGCAGTTGGCCGTTGCTGTCTTTGGCCAGGACCTTGCGCAACGGGTTGAGCAACTCATCGAGGGCATCGTCGGTGCGATGGCGCCAGAGCATCACCGGCAAGCGGTAGCGATTGAGGGTCAGCAGGCGCGACTGGGGCAGTATGTCGCGGCCATAGGCGAGCAAGTCCGCCACGCGCCGATAACAGCGGCGCAAGCCGGCCAACCCATCGGCCTGGCCACCCACGGCGACCCGCAGGATGTTCCAGCCCGCAGCATCGAGTTTTTCCAGCAGGCGCGGGTTATCCATCGGCACCGAGGCCGGGCGGCACCACAACAACGAAAACTGTGCAGAACTGACGCACCAGCTGTCCGGGTAACGGGAGGCCAGCCAGGCCGCCAGGGCTTCGGCGGTCTGCCCCGGGCCCAACTCAAACAGATAGGGGGTGCGCGACAATTGCGGCTTGAGCCCCAGTTGCTGGGCCTCATCCACCAGGCGCGGCGATTCGCCGCTGTCGGCCAGCAGCAGCGCCAGCAGATCATCACAACGTTGGCGCCGCCATTGCTGCTCGGCCTGTTGATGGCGCTGGCTGACCAGCATCTCGGCGGTCATACGCACCAGTTCGGCATAGGTGCGCAGCAGTTGCGGTTCCCCACTGATGCCCAGCACCCCGATCAGGCGCTGGTCATGCAGCAGCGGCAGGTTGATCCCCGGCGCCACGCCCTTGAGGTGCTTGGCGGTCTGGCTGTCGATTTCCACCACGCGACCGTTGGCCAGCACCAATTGCGCGCCCTCATGGCGGGTGTTGATACGCTCCGGCTCGCCGCTGCCAAGGATCAGGCCCTGGCTGTCCATGACGTTGACGTTATAGGGCAAAATGGCCATCGTGCGATTGACGATGTCCTGCGCCAGGTCATGATCGAGCTCGAACATGGGGCTAAATTCCTTGAAAGCGCTGCATTAAGCGATTGGTCAAAGGCACAGCGCAATGGATGGATCGCTGTGCGGGGGCACAAAGACACGGCACCGTCCCGTGACCGAGACTCTTGGGGCGATCAACGTTACCCGCGCATCGCGAAAAATCATAATAAAGAGAGAACACCATGTCACAGAGCGCCGCCGCTACCCTGGCCAACGATGACGACAAAAACGCCGTCTACAAGCGCATCACCCTGCGCCTGATCCCCTTTATTTTCATCTGCTACCTGTTCAACTACCTGGACCGCGTCAACGTCGGCTTTGCCAAGTTGCAGATGCTCGACGCCTTGAAGTTCAGCGAGACCGTGTACGGCCTCGGTGCCGGGATCTTCTTTATCGGCTACGTGCTGTGCGGCGTGCCGAGTAACCTGGCGCTGACCAAGTTCGGTCCCAGGCGCTGGATTGCGCTGATGATGATCACCTGGGGCACCCTGTCCACCTGCCTGTTGTTTGTGACCACACCGACCCACTTCTACACCTTGCGCCTGTTTACCGGGGCCGCTGAGGCGGGCTTCTTCCCCGGCGTGGTGCTGTACCTCTCGCAGTGGTTCCCGACCTTCCGCCGCGGGCGGATCATGGCGCTGTTCATGTCGGCGATCCCGGTGTCGGGCCTGCTCGGCAGCCCCTTCTCCGGCTGGATCCTCAACCACTTCGCGGCGGGCCAGGGCGGTCTCGCGGGCTGGCAGTGGATGTTCCTGCTGCAAGGTGTGCCCACGGTGATCCTTGGCGCCCTCGCCTACTTCCTGCTCAGCGACAGCTTTGCCAACGCCAAATGGCTGACCGCCCATGAACGCGCAGTGCTTGAAGCCGACCAGGCCACCGACCTGGCCAACAAGCCCAAGACCACTACCGATTCGCTGCTGCAAGTGTTCAAGAACCCGGCAATCTGGGCCTTTGGCCTGATCTACTTCTGCATCCAGAGCGGCGTGTACGCCATCAACTTCTGGCTGCCGTCGATCATCAAGAACATGGGCTTTAGCGATAACCTGGTAATCGGCTGGCTCAGTGCAATTCCGTATTTGCTGGCGGCAGTGTTCATGCTGGTGGTGGGCCGCTCGGCCGACCTGCGCAAGGAGCGCCGCTGGCACTTGGTGGTGCCGATGCTGATGGGCGCTGTCGGCCTGATCATCGCGGTGAACTTCGCCACCACCCCGGCCATCGCGATCCTCGGCCTGACCATCGCCACCATGGGCGCCCTCACCGGCTTGCCGATGTTCTGGCCGGTGCCCACCGCTATGCTCAGCGCCGGTGCTGCAGCGGGTGGCCTGGCATTGATCAACTCCATGGGCCAGATGGCGGGCTTCTTGAGCCCGTACGTGGTGGGTTTTGTGAAGGATGCCACCGGGTCAACCGACCTGGCGCTGTACCTGCTGGCGGCGGTGATTGTCGCGGGTAGTGTGCTGGCGTTGCGCATGACCCGTACCCTGAAGGCCTGACACGGCACAAAAAATGTGGGAGCGGGGGGGGGGGGGGGGGGGGGGGGGGGGGGGGGGGGGGGGGGGGGGGGGGGGGGGGGG
>NZ_JBWKWY010000006.1:0-70674 GCF_059422465.1 Pseudomonas sp. GW821-FHT01D09 | reverse complement strand
CGATAGCGGTGGATCAGTCCTATATATTGACTGACACGCCGCCATCGCGGGCAAGCCCGCTCCCACATTGGGTTCGGTGTTTACAGCAAACCGCCGCCGTCGATGTCGATCACGCTGCCGGTCATAAAGCCATTTTCCATGGCCATCAAATAACCCGCCGCCACCTCCTCCGCCTGCCCCACACGCCCTACCGGCAACGCCCCACCCGCCTTGGCGAACATGCCCTGACGCTGTTCCTCAGGCATCCCCGCGTATGCCGGCGTGTCGATCACCCCTGGGCTGACCACATTGACCCGCCGTGGCGCCAGTTCCTTGGCCAACTGCTTGCCCAACGCTTCGGTCGCGGCATTGATGCCGACCTTGATAAATTGCCCCGGCACCAGCTTGCGCCCGAGCTGCCCCGAGGTGAGGACGATGCTGCCGCGCTCGTCGAGAAAAGGCAGCGCCTGCTGGATTGCGCGCAAGGCGCCCCAGAGCTTCACATTGAAGTTGTCCTGGGCCAGTTGCAGGTCGGTGTCCTGCAGGTGCTTGGCCTGGACCGCCGGGCCCGAGGTGAAGACCAGGTGATCAAAACGCCCCACCGCTTCGAACAGGCGCTGCAGGGCGGCGCTGTCGGTGACGTCCACCGGCTCGCTGCGCACGCCATTGTCGACCGTCGACGACAGGCGTCGCCCTGCCAGTACCACATGCGCGCCACGGGATGCCGCCTGTCGGGCGACTTCGGCACCAATGCCGCTGCTACCGCCAATCACCACCACGGTTTGGCCCTTGAGGGGAGATGTCATGGGAACTGCCTCGTCCTGAAAAAATGAGCGTTCATCTTCCCAGCTTGGCAATCGTGGAAAAATCCCGGTAAAACGACAGGATCTTTAAAGGATTTTTACAAATGAGCTCAATCCTTGACCTGGAAGTGTTTGTGCGCACCGCCGACAGTGGCAGCCTCTCGGCGGCCGCCCGCAGCCTTAGCCTGACCCCGGCCGCCGCCAGCATTGCCCTCAAACGCTTGGAAACTCGCCTGGGCATGCGCTTGCTGGCCCGCTCCACCCGCAGCATGCGCCTCACCGAAGAAGGCCGGCGTTACCTGGACAGCGTGCGGGTGGCCCTGGAAGCCCTGGCGGAAGGCGAACAGGCGATCAAGCAACACGGCCAGAGCCTCAGCGGCTTGCTGCAACTGTCCGCGCCCTCGGATTTCGGACGCAATGTACTGCTCGGTTGGCTGGACCAGTTCAAGCGCGAACACCCGAATATCCGCCTGCAATTGCTGCTTAACGACAGCAACGCCGACCTGTTCCGCGAAACCGTGGACATCGCCCTGCGCTTTGGCGTGCCAAGGGACTCCAGCCTGGTGGCGCTGCCGGTGGTCGCCGATCACCGCCGTATCGCCTGCGCCAGCCCGGCGTACCTGGCACGCCACGGCACACCCCAGGTGCCGGCCGAGCTGGCGCAGCACAGCACCCTGCGCTACATGCGCCAGGGCCGCGCCAACAGCACCTGGTATTTTCGCCAGGGCACGTTGCTGGAAGATGTCGAAGTGGGCGGCGACTACCTCAGTGATGACGGGGAAATCGTGCGGCGCTGGGCCCTGGCCGGCCACGGTATTGCCTACAAGGCCAACCTGGATGTAGCCGGCGATATCAAGGCCGGGCGCCTGGTACCGTTGTTCGGCGAATGGCAAGGCGAGCCCACGCCCTTCAACCTGATGTGCCCCCATCGCCTGCAAGTGTCGGAGCGGGTCAAAGTGCTGCATCGCTTCTTGCAGGCGCGCGCTGGCGAACTGCTCGCCGAATAAGCGCAACACAACGCAAAAACGCTCTAGCGCGGGCCCCTCGGCACTGTACAAAATCCAACAGCAATTCAACAAAGGTGTGTTTTTTTGGCATAAGCGGCCCGCTGTTTAAAACCAAAAACCCCACAAAAACACCCTTCTGCTCTTGGCATGCTTTCTGCTCTATCCCTGCCAGAGATTGACTATACGAATAGAAACTCGCCTCCACTCGTAGCCAATCACAGGGAATGCACAATTGAAGTTGATCTCAAGGCCTCTGCCGCCACTCGCCTCCAGTTCGTTTAAAACCGCCAGCGCCCTGACCTTGATCCTCGCCACCCAATGGGCCCACGCCGAGGATTCACGCCTACAGACCGTGACGGTGCAAGCCAGCAAGATCACCGCCAGCGAAGAAGCCCGGCTCAAGCTCGACGAGGTGGCCGGCGGCGTCAGCCTGGTCAAGGCCGCCGAGGTCGAACGCGGCCGCTCGGCAACCCTGGAAGACACCCTCGCCTATCAGCCCGGCGTGTATGCGCAGTCGGCGGGTGGCAACGATGCAATCAAGATTTCCATCCGCGGCTCCGGGGCCAATACCTCGCCGGGGTATTTTCGCGAAGGCACCAAGTTCCTGTTCGACGGCCTGGCCCTGACCGGTTCCGGCGGTACGCCCTATGAGTTGCTGGAAACCCAGGGCCTGGACTACACCGAAGTGCTGCGCGGGGCCAATGCCTTCCAGTACGGCGCACTGTCGTTGGGGGGCGCGATCAATATGGTGACCAACTCCGGCCTGACTGCGCCGGGCAATCACGCGCGCTTGGAGGCTGGCAGCTTTGGCTGGCGCAAGCAGCAACTGAGCACCGGCGGTGTAGTCGGCGATAGCGACTACTACGTCAGCCTGAGCAACTCCGAACGCGACGGTTACCAGGACTGGACCTTCACCAAGGCCAAGGGCGTGGTCACCAACTTCGGCTACCGCTTCAACCCCAAGTTGGAGACCCGCCTGTTCGTACGCTACCGCGAGGAATATCACGAAAGCTCCGGCACCCTGACCAAGGCCCAGCTCAAGCACAACTCATCGCACACCAACCCGGTGGCCCTGGCCAGCCGCGATGACTCAACCAAGCGCGGCTCGACCTGGGTCGGCAGCAAGACCACCTATACCTTCGACGATGACGCCACCCTGGATTTTGGCCTGGTCTATCACAACTACCCGCAGGTGCTGTACCGCAAGAGCACGGTCAACCCCAACTACTGGGACTGGCGCGACCTGAACCTGTCGCTGACCTATAACCGCAGCGACCAGATCCAGGGCCATACCAGCAATACGTCCCTGAGCCTGACCAGCACCCAGCACCTGCAGGCCGGGGTCAAGACCTACAACGGCAACCCGGCCGCCAGCACCTACGGCGCCTTGCAGAAACAGGCGCGCTACACCGGCTCGTTCGACCGCGTGTTTGCCGCCGGCAATGACCTGCAACTGACCGACCGCCTGTGGCTGTCCACCGGCCTGTCGCTGAGCCAGATCAAGCGCGATATCGAGGTGCGCTACTCGGACCGCGCCAACACCTCGCCCTACCCCGACCACTACAACTACGACAGCTGGAACGTCGCGCCGCGCCTGGGCTTGCGCTACGAAATCACGCCGAACTTCCAGGTATTCGGCAACGTCAGCCGCTCTATCGACCCGCCCAGCAGTTGGTCGTCGTCGGGCTCCGGGGTGGCCAGCAACTACGCCAAGACCCTCACCGAGCAAAAGGCCAATACCGTGGAGTTTGGCGTGCGCGGCAAAGCCGGGATTTTCGACGGCAGCCTCGCGGTGTATCGCTCGTGGATCAAGGACGAACTGCTCACCGTCGAAGTGATTCCGGCCACCCGTACCACGGCGGCGGTCAACTCCACGTCCAACGCCAGCCCGACTATCCACCAGGGCATCGAAGCCGGCCTGGACACCCAGCTGTGGCAGAGCGCACGCGGTGAAACCGTCAGCCTGCGCCAGGCCTATACCCTCAACGACTTCTACTACCGTAACGACGCGCGCTTTGGCGCCAACGAGCTGCCGGGGCTGCCCAAGCACGTGTACCAGGCCGAGCTGCAATACCGCCATCCCGACGGGTTCTATGCAGGGGTCAATGTGCGCTCGGTATCGAGTACCGCCGTGGACTACGCCAACACCCTGTATGCGCCCTCCTACACGATTTTCGGCGCCAAGCTGGGGTATGAGGCCCCGAGCAAGAAATGGCAGGTGTACCTGGACGTGAAAAACCTCACCGACCAGAACTACGTCACCGCCATCCAGCCGATCTATGACGCCCAGGGCAAGGACGTCGCCGCGCTGTATCCGGGGGACGGCTTTGGCGCCTTCACCGGTGTGGCGTTCAACTTCTAAGGTGGGAGCCTTGACGATGCCGATCAATCACTGGAGCAGGTTTGGCCTGCTCCTGGGGTTGCTGCTGGTGGGCGCCTGCTCGCCGGACACCCCACCGCCCAACTCGGTGCAACGGGTGGACGGGCACCTGGACGCCCAGGGCCTGCTCAGCTACGACCCTAGCGACTACCACCAAACCCGCCAGGGCACGCCGGGCGGCACCCTGCGCATGTCAGCCGCGTTGGATACCGGCACCTTCGATGTGCATTCCAGCTACCACGGCAACGTGCAATGGCTGGCGCGCATCGTCTACGACTGCCTGTTGTACCAGGACGAAAACGGCAAGCTCTCGCCCTGGCTGGCCAAGTCCTGGGACGTCTCGCAAGATGGCAAGACCTACACCTTCCACCTGCGTGACGACGTGACCTTCAGCGACGGCGAAAAATTCAACGCCGAAGCGCTGCGGGTCAACCTGGAGCATATGCGCGACCCGGCCACCAAATCCCCCCTGGCCGCCGCCTATATCGCGCCCTACATCGAGGGCCGGATCATCGACGACTACACCTTCGAGGCCCGCCTGCGCGAGCCCTACTCGCCGTTTTTGTATGTGTTGGCCCAGTCCTGGCTGAGCATGGTCTCGCCCAAACAGATCCGCGAAGCGCCCAGGAGCATCGCCGAGCACCCCATCGGATCCGGGCCGTTCGTGCTGCAAAGCTACACCCGCGAACAAGGCGCGACTTTTATCAAGCGCGCCGATTACCACTGGGCACCACCGGTCACCCGGCACATCGGCCCGGCCTACCTGGACCGTATCGAGCTGAGAATCGTCCCCGAGGCCATGACCCGCTACAGCACCCTGCAATCCAAACGCTCGGACTTCACCCTGGATGCCCCGGCGCAGAATACGGCGGCGATGCGCGCCTCGCAGAACCTGGTGGTGCGCAATCGGATCCGCATGGCCAGCCCTTATCGCAGCCTCACCTTCAACACCCTGCGCTTTCCATTCGACGATGTGCGGGTGCGCAAGGCCATCGCCCAGGCCATCGACCGTGACGGCCTGGCCTGGATTGCCGGGTTCGGCGAGTTCTTGCCCAAGAGCGATTACCTGGCGGTGAACACGCCGTTCTACGACCCGGCCTACCGCGATGTCTTGAAATACGACGTTGACGCCGCCAACCGCCAACTGGACGAAGCCGGCTGGACCCAGCGCGATGCCCAGGGCTATCGGCTCAAGGACGGCCGGCGCCTGGCGGCGCAACTGCTGGGCTTTGAAAGCCCGTCATTCCCCAGCAACGTCGCGGTTGCCGTGCAGGCGGACGTGAAGAAAGTCGGCATGCAACTGCTCATTCAGATGCTGCCCCTGGCCCAGCTCAGCGACCGCCGCACGGCGGGCAACTACGACGCCATCGGCGGCGGCTATTGGCACACCAACACCCCCGACGGCCTGTACATCCTGTACCACAGCGACTCGCGCGCCTCGCCAGGCAAAAGCGGCAACAACCTCAGCAACCTCAGCGACCCGCACCTGGACCAACTGCTCAGCGCCGCCCGCCGCGCCCATGACCCGGTGCAACTGCAAGCCCTGTACAGCGCCGCGCAACAACGCCTGACCGAAATGGTGCCGGCGGTGCCGGACTTCGAGAGCCAGGTGCTGATTGCCTATCGCACGGCGGTCAAGGGGCTGATCTTCGACACCGTGCACAACACCCCATTTTTTACCAGCGTCTGGCTGGACCAGGAGGCACCATGAAACGGCTTGCCGCTCGACTACTGGCCGGCCTGGGTGTGCTGTGGGGCGCGGCCACCCTGACCTTCGTCGCCATCCATTTCAGTGCCGGCGACCCGGTGCTGGCGATTCTCGGCGGGCCGGACGCCATCCCCACCCCGCAGCAATTGGCCCAGGTCCGCGAGGAATATGGCTTTGACCAACCGTTGTGGGTGCAATACGGGCGCTATGTGGGGCGGATCGCCCACGGTGATTTCGGTGAGTCGTACCGCTTGCGCATTCCCGTCACCGAGGCCATCGGCAAGCAAATCGGCGCCACCCTGCAACTGGCCCTGAGTGCGGCGCTGCTGGCCATCGGCCTGGCCCTGGCCAGCGCCGTGCTTACCGCCAAGCGCAATCCCTGGGTGCGCCGTGTGGCTTCGGCCAGCGAGCTGGTGTTGTCGTCATCGCCGTCATTCGTGCTGGGGATTTTGCTGTTGCTGGTGTTTTCGTTCCAGTGGCCGGTGCTGCCGCCGGCAGGCTCCAATGGCTGGCAAACCCTGGTCCTGCCGACCATCGCCCTGGCGCTGCCGATTGCCGGGATGCTCAGCCAGGTGCTGCGCCAGGAGCTGGAAGACATCCTCGAACAACCCTTTATCGCCATGGCCCGCGCCCGTGGTCTGTCGCAGACCGCCGTACGTCTGCGCCACGCGCTGCGCCATGCCCTGGTGCCGCTGGTGACCTTGTCCGGGTTCATCTTCGCCAGCCTGCTGGGGGGTGCGGTGGTCACGGAAATGCTGTTCGCCCGCCAGGGTATCGGGCGAATGATGCTTGATGCAGCCGTGGCCAAGGATGCGCCGGTGGTGCTGGGGATCACGTTGTTGGCGGCGCTGGTTTATGTGGTGGTGAACCTGGTGGTGGATGTGCTCAACGGGTTGATTGATCCACGGGTTAAACCGCGATGACGGCTGATTCACACAGGCTGCTTTATGTGGGCTTGTGTGGGAGCGGGCTTGCCCGCGATAGCGGAGGATCAGTTGATAAATAGTTGACTGATACACCGTCATCGCGGGCAAGCCCGCTCCCACAGGGGATCATCGACAGCTTTGAATCACTTATTTCAGATCAGGAACCGAACATGAGCCACTCCCATCTGCACACACGCTTCGCCCCGATTTTCCAGCGCATTGCCCAAGGCGCGGTGCAACGTGAGCAGGAGCGTACCCTGGCCTTCGACGCCGTCGATTGGCTGAAAACCGCAGGTTTCGGCGCCCTGCGCGTACCGCGCAGCCAGGGCGGCCTCGGCGCCAGCCTGCCGGAGCTGTTCGCCTTGCTGATTGAGCTGGGCAGCGCCGACTCGAACCTGCCCCAGATCGTGCGCGCGCATTTCGGCTTTGTCGAAGGCCGGCTGGTCAGCCTGGATCGCGACTCCCAGGCATACTGGTTGCCCAAGGTGGTCGCCGGGCAATTGTGGGGCGCGGCCATGGCCGAGCGCAGTGACACCACCAGCAACTCGGTAACCCTCAAACCCACCGCCGAAGGCTGGCAACTGGACGGCCAGAAGTATTACTGCACCGGCACCTTGTATGCCGACTGGATCGCCGTGGCCGCCGCCGACGGGGCCGACTTTATCAGCGTGGTGGTGCCCACCGATGCACCCGGCGTGACCCGCGTGGATGACTGGGACGGTTTTGGCCAGCGCCTAAGTGGCAGCGGTACTACACGCTTCGACCAGGTGACGGTGCTCGAACATCAGCTACTGCGCCGCTTCAAGCCCGACGAACTGCGGGCCGAGTCGTATATCTCGGCGTTCTACCAGTTGTTCCACCTGGCGACCCTGGCCGGGATCGCCCGCGCCGCGTTGCGCGATGCCGTCGAATTTGTCCAGGGCCGCACCCGCGCCTTCGGCATTCCCGGGCAATCCAGCCCGCGCCTGGATCCGTTGGTGCAACGGGTGATCGGCAAGCTGTCGAGCCTGTCCTATGCCGCCGACAGTCTGGTGCAGAGTACCGCGCAGGTGTTACAAACCACCCATGAGGCCGTGCTCGACGGCTCCATTAGCGAGGCACACTATGTCAACGCGGATGTGCGCACCTACCAGGCCCAGCAAGTGATCCTGCCCCTGGTGCTGGAAGCCACCAGCCTGCTGTTCGAGGTCGGCGGTGCCTCGGCCACCAGCCAGGTGCGGCGCCTCGACCGGCATTGGCGCAATGCCCGCACCCTGGCCTCGCACAACCCGGCGATCTATCGCGAACGGGCCCTGGGCGATTTCTACCTCAACGATATCAGCCCCGCTGCTGCCTGGCGCGCCGCCCAGGCACAGGCGGTGGCCGACCACCCCGAACAGGCCAGCGCTCGTGACGAAGCCAGCGCCGTCTAACTCAGGAACCTGCATGAAAAAGCATATGAGCATTGGCATGAACATCCTCGGTTTCGGCGCCCACGCGGCGGCCTGGCGGGTCGGCGAAGTACCGGCCAATGCCTACCTGGATGTGGAGTACTACCGCACTATCGCGCGCATCTGCGAACGGGGCTGCCTGGATGCGATCTTCCTCGCCGACGGCCCGGCCCTGGTGGGCGATGTGGCCACGCAACCGCTGGGCCGCCTGGAGCCGACTATCCTGCTGACCGCCGTGGCCCTGGCCACACAGCGCATCGGGGTGATCGCCACCGCCTCCAGCACCTATAACGACCCCTACAACCTGGCGCGGCGCTTTGCCTCCCTGGACCATATCAGCGGCGGCCGCGCCGCCTGGAATGTGGTGACCAACGCCACCGACGCCGCCGCGCAGAATTTCGGCCTGGCCAACCAGTTGCAGCACGAACAGCGCTATGCCCGCGCCGAAGAGTTTATCGACATCGCGTGCAAGCTCTGGGACAGCTGGGAGGACGACGCCGTCATCGGCGATGCCGTCAACGGGCGCTATGCCCACCCCGGCAAGATCCACCCCCAGGACTTTGTCGGCCAGCACTTTTCCATCAAGGGCCCGCTGAACCTGCCGCGCTCGCCCCAGGGCCGGCCGGTGCTGGTGCAGGCGGGCTCGTCGGAGGGCGGCAAGGCCCTGGGTTCGCGCTATGCCGATGCAATTTTCACCACCCAGACCAGCCTGGAAGATGGCCAGCACTTCTATCGCGACATGAAACAACGCGCCCAGCAATGGGGACGCAACCCCGAGCACCTGAAAATCATGCCGGGCCTGTCCACGGTGATCGGCAGCAGCGAGGCCGAGGCCCAGGCGCGCTTTGATCAACTCAATGCCTACCACGGCGAACAGGGCCTGATTCAACAAGTGGCCACGCGGATCGGCATTCCGGCCGAGGAACTGGCGCTGGATGCGCCACTGCCGTGGGCGCGGATCGGTGAGATCGGCACCTATGAGAAAGGCTCCCAGGGGTTTCTCGAAGCCCAACTCAACCTGGCCCGCCGCGAAGGCCTGACCGTGCGCGAACTGTCGCGGCGCATCCTGGTCGGCCATCGCCTGCTGGTGGGCACCCCGGAACAGGTGGCGGACAGCCTGGAACACTGGTTTCTTGCAGGCGCCGCCGATGGCTTCAACATCATGCCGGACATGTTTCCTTCAGGGGTCGAGGTGTTTGTCGATGAGGTGGTGCCGCTGCTGCGCAAGCGCGGGGTGTTCCGCCATGAGTACAGTGGCAGCACGTTGCGTGAGCACCTGGGGTTGCCGTACCCGCAGAGTCAGTATGCGAGGAGCCGGGCATGAGCACCTATGCAGCTCCCTGGCACTTTACCCTTGCCTTGCCGAACACCTTTCGCCCCGGCCTGTCACTGGCCTGGCTGTTCGTGCTCGGCTTGCTGATCGCGGCGCTCGTGCCGCACTGGCTGACCAGTACCGACCCACTGGCCGCCGCCGCCCGCAACGCCTACCTGCCGCCCGGCAGCAGCCATTGGCTGGGCACCGATGAAAACGGCCGCGATGTACTTGCCCGCTTGATCCACGGGGTGCGGCCTTCACTGTTGATGGGCCTGGTGTCCACGGCCATCGGCCTGGGCGCCGGAATCCTCCTCGGCCTGGCGGCCGGGCTGGGGCCGCGCCTGGTGGATGGCGCGATCATGCGCTTGATCGATGTGCTGCTGGCCTTTCCCGACTTGCTGCTGGCCCTGGTGATCATCACGTTCTGGGGCCAGGGCCTGTGGATCACCCTGATCGCGGTGGGCGTGGCAAGCATCCCGCGTTTTGCACGGATGGTGCGCGCGCAGACCCTGGTGGTGCGCGATGCCCCCTACGTCGAAGCCGCCACCACCCTCGGTCGGCATCGCGCCGCCGTGGTGCTGCGGCATGTGCTGCCCAATGCGGTCAAGCCGATCTTGATCCTCGCCACCATCGGTATCGGCCATAACATCATCACCGGCGCGGCGTTGAGCTTTCTCGGCTTTGGCGCCTCACCGCCCGCGCCGGAATGGGGTTCGATGCTCGCCATGGGCCGCAACTACCTGGCCAATGCCTGGTGGCTGGTGGCCTGGCCGAGTGTGGCGATCATCCTGACGGTGGTGTCGATCACCGCCCTTGGCCGGGACTGGCTGGCGCGCAGCGAGGGTAAATCCCGATGAGTCCGTTAGTGGAGGTGCAAGACCTGCGGGTGCAGTTTGGCCACACAGCGATTATCAAGGGCATCTCGTTCAGCCTGGCCGCCGGTGAATGCCTGGCGCTGGTGGGCGAGTCCGGCTCGGGCAAGACCGTCACCTCACGCACCCTCAGCGGCCTGAGCGGCGCCGGCTCGCGGGTGCAGGCCGAGCGCCTGGCGTTTGCCGGCACCGACCTGCGCCAACTGGACGACCGCGCCTGGCAGACCCTGCGCGGTGCGCAGATCGGCTGTGTGATGCAGGACGCCCTTGGTTCCCTCGACCCGCTGCGCCCGGTAGGCCAGGAAATTGCCGAACCGTTGCGCCTGCACACGGCGCTGGACCGCCATGGGCGCCAGGCGCGGGTGATCGAGTTACTACGCGCGGTCGGCGTGCCGCAGCCTGAGTTGCGCGCCTTGCAGTACCCCCATCAACTGTCGGGCGGCCTGCGCCAGCGCGCACTGATTGCCTCGGCGATTGCCGCCGGCCCGCGCCTGTTGATTGCCGATGAGCCGACCACGGCGCTGGACGCCACGGTGCAGGCCCAGGTCCTGGCCCTGCTGGAGTCCCTGCGCTCCCAGGCCATGGCGATGCTGGTGGTCAGCCATGACCTGGCGGTGGTGTCGCGCCTGGCCGACCGGGTGGCGGTGATGCATCACGGGGTGATTGTCGAGCAGGGTCCGGTGGAGGCGATCCTGCATGACCCACAACACCCTTACACCCAAGCGCTGCTGCGGGCCGGGCGCGCCGTGCATTTCCAGCGCCCGGCCCGGGCCGCGCCGAAGGTGGCGAGTATCGAGCGCTTCGACCTGCCGCTGATCGAGGCGCGCAACCTGCAAAAAACCTTTATCGGCCCCGACGGCCAGCCCCATGTCGCGGTGCACAACGCCAGCTTCAGCCTGCGGGCCGGGGAAACCCTGGGGATTGTCGGCGAGTCCGGCAGCGGCAAGACCACCCTTACCCGCATGCTGCTGGGCCTGGAGCGCCCGGACGCCGGCGATGTGTGGCTCAACGGCCGGCCCTGGAGCGCGCTGAGTGCGCCACAACGCCGCCAACTGCGCCAGCGCATCCAGGTGGTGTTCCAGGACCCGCAAAGTTCGTTCGACCCACGCTACACCGTGGCCCGCGTGCTTGACGAGGCGCTGCACGTCGCCGGCCTGCCGCGCCGGGAATGGCCGGCGCGCACCCTGGAGTTGCTGGAGTTGGTGCACCTGGATGCCAGCGTGCTCAACCGCCGCCCCCTGGAACTTTCCGGCGGCCAGCGCCAACGCATCGCCATTGCCCGCGCCCTGGCGCCCAACCCCCAGGTGCTGGTGTGCGACGAGCCGGTGTCGGCCCTGGATGTGTCGGTACAGGCGCAGATCCTCGCGCTGCTGGCCGACCTCAAGTCACGCCTGAAACTGGCCTGCCTGTTCATTTCCCACGATTTGGGGGTGATCAACCAGGTCAGCGAGCGGGTGCTGGTGATGAAGGACGGCGAAGTGGTGGAAAGCGGCCCTGTGCGCGAGGTGTTTGACCATCCCCAGCATGCCTACACCCGCGCCCTGCTCGATGCTATCCCGCAGATCGACCGCCCGGCCCCGGCGCCCGCACACCACTTCATTACTTACGCCATTGCCATATAAGGATGGTCATGCGCTTTTTGTCCGTGCCAGAGCTGTTCTAGCGCCTTACGCTCTGGTATTGCATAGCAACTGTCCGCGCTTTTGAGGAGTTCACCATGATTTACCGCACACTGGGCCAGTCCGGGCTCAAGGTCAGCGCACTGACCCTGGGCACCATGATGTTTGGCGAACAGACCCACACCGAAGACTCGCTGCGCATCATCGACAAGGCCTGGGACCAGGGCATCAACTTTATCGACACCGCCGATGTCTACACCGGCGGGCGCTCGGAAGAGATTGTCGGCGAAGCCATCAGCCGCCATCGCGCCGACTGGGTCGTGGCCTCCAAAGTCGGCTTCGGCCCGCCGGACGGCCTGCCCAACCGCAGCGGCCTGAACCGCAAGCGCCTGTTCAACGCGCTGGAAGCCAGCCTCACCCGGCTCGACACCGACTACCTGGACATCTACTACCTGCACCGCGAAGACCACGACACCCCACTGGAGGTCACGGTTTCGGCGATCGGCGACCTGATCCGCCAGGGCAAGGTCCGTTACTGGGGGCTGTCCAACTACCGGGGCTGGCGCATCGCCGAAGTGGTGCGCGTGGCCGAACGCCTGGGGGTCGACCGGCCAATCATCAGCCAGCCGCTGTACAACATCGTCAACCGTCAGGCCGAGGTGGAACAGATCACCGCCGCAGCCGCCTATGGCCTGGGCGTGGTGCCCTACAGCCCGCTGGCCCGTGGCGTGCTCAGTGGCAAGTACGCGCCGGACATCACCCCCGAAGCCGGCAGCCGCGCCGCACGCCAGGACAAACGCATCCTGGAAACCGAATGGCGCGTGGAGTCGCTGCGCATTGCCCAGCAGATCCAGCAGTACACTCAGGGGCGTGGCGTGGGGATTGTGGAGTTTGCGATTGCCTGGGTTTTGAACAACCAGGCGGTCAGCTCGGCGATTGTCGGGCCGCGCACCGAAGCGCAGTGGGACGCCTATACCGGCGCGCTCGGTGTGAAGATCAGTGCTGAGGATGAGGCGTTTATTGACTCACTGGTGACACCGGGGCATGCGTCGACAGCGGGGTTCAATGATGTGGGGCACTTTGTCTCCGGGCGCATTCACCGCGCCTGAGCCCCCGTGGGAGCTGGCTTGCCTGCTCCCACATCAACCCAGCGGCACATCCAGGCTGACCTTGACCCGGTCCATCACCACAATGCTGCGAAACCACTTGATATTGCGGTTCTCGTAGAACAGCGTGCGGGCCAGGGTTTCGTAGGCCTTCATGGTTTCCACCACGATCACCAGCATGAAATCCGCATCGCCGGTGACGTAGTAGCACTGCTGCACTTCAGGGATCGACATCTGCGCCTTGAGCACGTCGAGGTCTTCGATATGGGTGCGTTCGGCGTGCACCTCCACCAGGATGGTGATCGGTTTGCCCACCGCCTCCTGATTGACCACCGCCGTATTCGCGCTGATCGCCCCGCCCTGCTGCATGCGCTTGATGCGCCGCTGTACGGCGGCGGTCGACAGGTTGACCTGTTCGCCAATCACCCGCAGTGCGGTGGTGTTGTCACGCTGTAGGTGCTTGAGAATCGCGCGGTCGAAATCATCCAGGGGCGGCTGGGGGCTGGCGGGCATGCTGGAGAACCTTGGGCGTGAGAAAATTTCCCATAAGATGCCGTAAAACAGAGCAAACGTCTCACCTCAAAAGCAATATATTCCCACCTGAAATGCCCCCTCTTTTGTTTGAATCGGTTTGGCGAGGACTGTGTGTCTAAAGGTGTTGTTTTATCGGTAGCGGCCTCGGTGTTGTTTGCCGTGATGTATTACTTCACATCACTGCTTGCACCCTTGAGCGGCCTGGAGATTTTTGGTTGGCGCATGTTGCTGACCGTGCCGTGCATGACGGTGTTCATGGTGGTCAGTGGTGAGTGGCGCCAAGTGTGGGAATTGTTGCAATTGCTCGCGGGCAAGCCCCGGCTGATCGGTGGGATTGTGCTGTCGTCGGTGCTGCTGGGGGTGCAATTGTGGCTGTTTATGTGGGCGCCGCTCAATGGCCGCAGCCTGGATGTGTCCCTGGGCTACTTCCTGCTGCCGCTGACCATGGTCCTCACCGGGCGCCTGGTGTATGGCGAAAGGCTCTCGCGGCTGCAACTGATCGCGGTGGTGTTTGCGGCGATTGGCGTGCTCAACGAGCTGTACCAGGTGGGCGGTTTTTCCTGGGCGACGCTGCTGGTGATCATCGGCTACCCGATCTACTTCGTGCTGCGCAAACGCCTGGCGACCGATCACCTGGGCGGCCTATGGCTGGACATGGCGCTGATGCTGCCGGTGGCCCTGTGGTTTGTGCAAAGTGGCGAACAGGGCTTCGCCGTGCTGGATGCACACAAAGGGTTATATGGTTTGATCCCGATGCTCGGGCTGATCAGTGCTTCGGCGCTGGTGTGCTACATCATCGCCAGCCGGCTGTTGGCGTTCAGCCTGTTCGGCCTGCTCAGCTATGTGGAGCCGGTGCTGTTGCTGGGGGTGGCCTTGCTGCTGGGAGAAAGCATCGGGCCGGGTGAGTGGCTGACCTACATCCCGATCTGGCTGGCCGTGATGGTGCTGGTGTTCGAGGGGTTCAAGCACCTGGTGCGTCAACGCCGGGCTTGAGGGTACAGGAGCCGGCCAGCCGGCTCCTGTAGGGTGCGGGATCAGTCGGTGGTCAACACACCACGACGGACCTGGTCACGCTCGATGGACTCGAACAGGGCCTTGAAGTTGCCTTCGCCGAAGCCGTCATCCCCCTTGCGCTGGATAAACTCGAAGAACACCGGGCCCATCAGGGTTTCCGAGAAGATCTGCAGCAGCAGGCGCTTGTCGCCGGCCACGGACGAACCGTCCAGCAAAATACCCCGCGTCTGCAACTGCTCCACCGGTTCACCGTGGTTTGGCAGGCGGCCTTCGAGCATTTCGTAGTAGGTGTCGGGCGGCGCCGTCATAAAGCGCATGCCGATCTTCTTCAACGCATCCCAGGTCTTGATCAGGTCGTCGGTGAGGAAGGCCACGTGCTGGATGCCTTCGCCGTTGAACTGCATCAGGAACTCTTCGATCTGGCCCGCGCCCTTGGACGACTCTTCGTTCAACGGGATGCGGATCATCCCATCGGGGGCGCTCATGGCCTTGGAGGTCAGGCCGGTGTATTCGCCCTTGATGTCGAAGTAACGCGCTTCACGGAAGTTGAACAGCTTCTCGTAGAAGTTGGCCCAATAGGCCATGCGCCCGCGGTAGACGTTGTGGGTCAGGTGGTCGATGACCTTCAGGCCGGCGCCCACCGGGTTGCGGTCCACGCCTTCGATAAACACGAAGTCGATATCGTAGATCGAGTTGCCTTCGCCGAAACGGTCGATCAGGTACAGCGGCGAGCCGCCGATGCCCTTGATGGCCGGCAGGTTCAGTTCCATCGGGCCGGTTTCGATATGGATCGGCTGGGCGCCGAGTTCCAGGGCACGGGTGTAGGCCTGTTGCGAATCCTTGACGCGGAACGCCATGCCACACACCGACGGACCGTGCTCGGCGGCAAAGTACGAAGCGATGCTGTGGGGTTCGTTGTTGAGGATCAGGTTGATCGCGCCCTGGCGGTACAGGTGCACGTTTTTCGAGCGGTGGCTCGCAACCTTGGTGAAGCCCATGATCTCGAAGATCGGCTCCAGGGTGCCCGGGGTCGGCGATGCGAATTCGATAAATTCAAAGCCCATCAGGCCCATTGGGTTTTCGTATAGATCTGCCATGATTTGGCGCCTCATCATCTTTTTAGAATTAAGTAAATTAATTGCCAGCAAGGATGAGGTAGGCCGGTGGCGCACAGGAAATGCCCCGCACGCTGCGGGCGAGGAAGTCACCGTAGATGAGTTGGAACCCGAGTAGCTTCATGGTTGGATCGGTCTCTTACGGGCGTCTCTGGCGGACGAGGCCTGCATGGAAACAGGCGCTTATTCTTGTATGCGTAAATTGATTCTACACAGCGTAAACCACTTTGTCCGTATTCCTTATCAAATCCCTATGCCCGGGCGGGCGCAAGGGGTTTGTTGCACAGGTAGATGCCCAGCAGGATCAGCACCGCGCCGCCGAACATCGGCGTGTTGAGTTGCTCGCCCAGCAGCAACGCGCCACAGACCACCGCCGTCAGTGGGTTGAGGGCAATAAACACCCCGGCCCGGGTCGCCCCGATACGCCGGATGCCGTCGTAATAACCGATGTAGGCCAGGGCCGAGCCCAGTACCCCGAGGTAAAGCAGGCCCAGCAGATGGGGCCAGTGGATGGCCCCCAGCGCCTGCACCGTCAGCCTGCCCGTCACCACGGTGGCGAGGCACAGCATCAAGGTGCCCAGCAGCACCGACCAGGTCACCGTCTGCAAGGGGCCAAGGCTGTGGTTCAACTCACGGGAACCCAGGGAATACACGCCCCAGCTCAGCACACAGCCGAAAATCAACAGGTCGCCGACCCATGCATCCGCCCTGCCCTGCAACAGCCACGGGTCGCGGCTGACAATCACGCCCGCAGCGCCAGCCAGGCACAGGACGATCCCCAGCAGCTTGCTGCGCCCCAGCCGCTCCTTGTACAGCCAACATGACGCCAGGCCGATCACCGCCGGGTTGAGGGCCACGATCAGCGAGGCGCGTGAAGCGTTGATAAAGTGCAGGCCATAGAAGAAACACAGGTTGTAGAAAAAGATCCCGAAAAACCCCAGCAGCAGCAACCGCGCCATCTGCGCAGGTGCGGGACAGGCCAGGGGGATACGCGCAAAGGCCATGAACAGCAGCAATGCCAGGCTGGCCAGGACAAAGCGCAGGCTCGCCGTCAGCAACGGATCCAGGTCCGCCGCGAGGAATCGGCCGGCAACAAAAGTACCGCCCCAGAGCATGGTCACGGCCGCCAGCTTGGCGTAGGTCAGGCGGTCGCCGGCAAGTACAAGGGTTGAGCTGGGCATAAGGATCCTGAGTATTGAAGAGGCGGTTTGGCGTATTCTTTTCCTAATGCCCAGTCATCGTAAAATGAGTAAAACCTCATGACCCTCACCCAATTGGAAATCTTCTCGCTGGTGGCGCAACTGCACGGGTTCACCAGCGCTGCCCAGCGCCTGGGCATCAGCCAGTCAGCGGTGTCCCACGCCATCAAGTCGCTGGAGCAGGAACTGGGGGTGGAACTGTTCCGCCGCCAGCAGTCACCGGTCGAACTCAGTGATATCGGCCAGCAACTGCTGCTGCGCGCGCGGGCGATGCTCGGGCTGGCCAACACCTTGCAACAGGAAGCGGCCGATGCCCGGGGCATGAAAAGCGGGACCTTGCGCATCGGCTCCTTCGGGCCAACCGCATCCATTCGCCTGTTGCCCAGGATCCTCGACCCCTTTTGCCAGGCCCATCCGGGAATCGAAGTGCATGTGGACGAGGGCCCTGATCGCCAGGTGCTGCAATGGCTCGACGAGCGGCGCATTGACGTGGGCTTTGTGGTGTTGGAACAGGAGCGCTTCGACACAGTTGCGCTGTTCGAGGACCAGATGGTCGCCCTGCTGCCCCTGGGCCATGCCCTCGCCCACCAGGCCAGCGTGACACTCAAGGAGCTGTGCCACGACCCGTTTATCCTGACCGAGGCGGGCTCTTCGGAGTTGGTGGAACGGTTATTCCACAGCGCCCGGCTCAAGCCCAACGTGCGTTACCGCTGCTCGCAACTGCTCAGCACCCTGGACACCGTCAGCCGGGGCGCAGGCGTGAGTGTGGTGGCCCAGGCTTCGCTGCCGCAGGACAGCCAGCTGCGCTACGTGCAACGGCCATTATCGCCCAACGTGCCACGGCAGATCGGCTTGGCGGTGCTGGACCGTCGCCAGTCCTCGCCGGCGACCCTGGCGTTTATCCAGATGGCGCAGCAACTCTCCCCTTTATAAAACCAACGCCTACAGGGGGCTGAGCGGCGCTTCATGGTTGCGGGCGTGGCCGTGATCGTCCAGGGTGGTGAAGTGCACCCGCGCCTCGCCCGCCCCACTGCCCGGCGCCCCATGCAGGGTCACGATAGCGCTGGATCGGGGAGCCAGCATGGGCGGGTCATCATTGCGGTACTGACGCCCTTCGATCCCCAGTACAACGCTGGCCAGGCTCACATGATAGGCACTGGGGTTTTGCACCTGCAGGGTGACGCCCTTGAGCACACGCCACTGCAGGCCCTGGGCGGCGGCCTCCGCCCGCCCTGGCGACAGCGGCGGACGCAGGAACAGTTTGATCCGGCTGCGGAAGGCGAGCTGCAACGCATGGCTCGTGTCCGCTGCGGGCCGGATACCCAGCACGTTGAGCCAATACACCTGCTCCACATCCGACTGCGCCGCCGCCCCATGGTAGGCCACTCGCAGCGCCTGGCCTTGGCCGGCGTCCATGCGCAGGATCGGCGGGGTCACCGTGAACGGTACATCACTGTCTTCAGGACGGGCCCGGGGGTCGCCCGCATCAATCCACACCTGCACCAGGCGCGGGCTGTCCGCCTCATTCGTCAGGTTGACCGTGACCTGCTCCGAGGTAGCCGGGTAAATGATACGGGTCCGGTCAATCACGATTTCACCCCGTGCGCTCCACGCCAGGCCTATACCCAGTATTGCCAGCGCCAGACGCATCCAGGCGCTGCTCATCGGTAGCTCAAGGTAAAGGTAGCCAGGCCATTGGCCGTGCCAGGGCGTACGGCGGGTTCGGTCTGGATGTAACGGGCCGTCAGCGGAATCAGGAAACTGCCATTGCTCGTGCTGCCGGCCTGCCACTGGTTGGGGTTGCCGATGGCGTTGGCGTCCGCGCCATAGCTCACTACGGTGCTGCCGTGGAGCAGTTGCAAGGCGATGCCGGAGGCGGTGGAATCCCCAGTCAGGGTCAGACGGTCACTGCGGTTGGCCGGCTGGGTCTGGTCGGTCACTGTCACCAGCACATCCTGCTGGCCCCCTGTCCCGCCCGCGCACTGCAGTTGAATATCGCGGGTGGCGCTGCCGGCGATACTGCCCACTCCCCCCCTGAACTCGGTCACGGCCACAGGGCCCAGATTGATCGGGACCGAGGGCGTGGCGACCGAGCAGGTGGGTTTCAGGGGTGGCCCGACAGCGATCGTGCCGAAGGTAAATAAATGCGCCGCATTGAAATCGGGGTGAACCCTGAACTGCGCGAACGGCCGCGAGAATATCGGCCCACCCTGGACCGCGCCGGTCACGAAGAACACCACGCGCACGCGTACGCCCCAGGTGGCAAGGCCAGGGCGCATCGGCCCGCGCAGGTTCGAGATGCCTTGGTTGATAAACTTCCACTCCCCACCGTCACGGTCCTGTGCCATCACGCCAAATCCCACGCCTGGCGTGCCCGTGGCAAAAATCGGCAGCGATAACCCGGAATGGCCAAAGTACTTGCCGGTAAAACCCATGTTATTGGGCACGCTCATGTACGACCAATGATCAGAAAGAACGCCAACCCCGTAGGAGCAACTCAGGGCGTTGGGGGAGTCGAGCACATACCCCTGGGGGTTGCCCAACACCTGCCCCATCTGCGGGTTGGCCGGCACACTGATGGGCTCAATGGAAAGCACCACGGGAGGTGCCGGGCTACACCGGGCATTGGCTTGTACGTCGCATGCCGACACCACGCCGACGATCATCAACGTTGCCAGCAGCGCACAGCGCTTGGGTACGCGGCCAGGCCGGGTTGTCGGGTTCATCGCGCCGTGACCTCCCGACCGGGTGCCATGCCCACGCATTGGCCCTGCAACAGATCGGCCCGGGTCTGGCGTCGGGCCGCCTGGGGCGGCAAGCGGTAGTGGATATAACAACGGTCGGCGGCCGTCTCGCTCCATTTGACGGTGAGCGTACCGCGCTCGGCGATACCCCTGACAAACGCTTTACTGGCCTGGCCAATGACCCCGACTTCGCCACCCTGCTCATCGAACACCTGGGCGGCGAATGGCAGCGGCTGGCCGTTTTCCCGCAGGGCCTTGACCACCACCGCACGGCCGGCCACCGTGGCGAACCGCAGGCGCGCCAACGCCCCGGAGGTGGGCACAATACGTTGCGTCGTCTCCTGCAGCTCTACGTCATAAGCGCTGCCCGCAGGATCGACCCCCACGGTATTGGGCTGGAATGCCCTGAGCGAAGGCACCACGGCATAGCCCTGGCGATCCACCCGCAGGTGGTTGCCATTGCTCAAGCGCGCGCCCTGCGCATGGGGGACATGTACCAGGGCGGCGGCTTCGCCAAGGTAGTGAGAGAACGTCAGGCCCTCTTCGTGGAGCACCATCCCACCGTCGGCGCTGAACGACCATTGGCTGCTGTCCTGGCTCTGGCCATAGCCTAGCCGCAGGGCCGCCGTGCTGGCGTTGTACCCGGCATACCCGTTGAAACTGCCCTGGGCGGCCCCTGGGGTTGCAGCGCGGCTGCCGGTGAGGCCGTAGTTGAGCGTCGCGTCGTCATCGAGCATGCCGCTGATACCGACTTGCTGCTGGCTGCCGCGGCTGTCACCGGTACTGCGACTGAGGCTGCTGCTCAGGCTGGGGGCGCGTGCGCTACTGCCCACGGGCATGGACAATGTGACCATCAGGCGGTTATCGACTTGGCCGGCGTTGTGCGAACGGGCAAAGAATAGCGATTCGCTGTCCTCCTGCTGGCTGGCCGTGTGAGCGGTTTTGACCCGGGAGCGTTGTGCGCTGAGGTTCCAGTTGAGTGTGCGCCAGGTGGCGCCGTAACTCAGATTAAAGGCGGTTTCCTGGCCCAGGCGCGGCCCCCAATATTGGGTAGAGCTGACATAGAACCCCAGCGTGCCCTGCCCCAGTTGCTGGCTGACGGTGAGGTCGACACGCTGCTTTTGCCGGGCGTAAATGCTCGCGTTCTGGCCTTGGCGGCCCAACTGGCGCACGTTGATGGCATCCGTCAGGTTCAGGTAGCCCTGCGTGGAAAAACGATAAGCACCCAAGACCAGGTGAGTCCCCGATTGCGCCAGGTGTTTGTTGTAGCCCACCCCTATATTCTGCCCCGACAGCTCTCCACTCCCTGGCACCTGCGTGCGCGAAGTCGTAGTGTCCAGGGAAAATGCGCCCACGCCTGTATTCAGGGCCAACCCGGTTTTGCCCTGGGCGTAGCCCTGGGAAACACTGGCGCCGCCATACAGCGTCAGATCGTCCAGCACACCCTGCTGCAGGGTGCCCTGGAACGCCAGGGGCGCCTGGCCCTCCACGCCCTGTTGACGGACCTCGCCAAGCGCCAGGCTGTAGCGGCTCGCGCCATGGCGCAGCAGCTGCGGCGCCACCGAGAAAGGCACGCTGTAGCTGTATTGGCGGCCATCGACCTCCCGCACCGTGACCCTCAGGTCGCCGCCACCTGTGGGGTACAAGTCAGTGATGACAAAGGGCCCGGGCGCCACTGTAGTCTCGTAGATCGTATAGCCGTCCTGGCTGACCGTGACCGTGGCATTGCTGTCGGCGATGCCCCGCACCACCGGGGCATAGCCTTGTTGCGATGGCGCAAGCATTTGCTCATCGGTGCCCAGGCTGATCCCCCGCATGCGAGCGCTTTCCAGGATCTGGCCACTGCTGAAGCTGTCGCCCAGAGTCAGGCGCGAATGCCAGGCACCCAGGCTGCGCTGCACGTAGGTCGCGGTATTCTGATAGCGCTCGGCACCGCGCCTGGAATCCCAGGACTGCGCGCCTTGGTGACGCAGGCGCCAACTGCCCAGGTTGATGCCACTGTTAAGCCCCAGGTACCCACGGTCTGCACCGCTGCCTGCTGTCATGGTCGAGGCGCTGAAGTTGTAGCTGAGCAAACCGGCATCGATCCCCTCATCCCACTGGGACGGATCGACGCCATCACGGGCCGCCGGCGTCAGGTACACCTGTGGCACGCTGAGGGCCAATTGCAGGGCACCGGGATCAACGGTGCTGGAGGCCATGGGGATCCATTGCGCCAAGTCCCCGCACATTGGGCCGGGGGCCACGGGCAGGCCAGCCGGCCGGTCGCCGTCGACCTTGTCCTGGGCCACGCCCAGGCGGGCCAGTAGCGGCCAGTCCAGGCAAGGGACTACAGCGTCCTGGCCGGGCAGCCCGATGAAATCCAGGGCATGGCGCCCGGCCGGCTGGCCATTGACCAACACATCGACGCGATACTTGCCGGGAGCCAAGCTGTCGTGGCGGTTGAACCGGGAAATATCGACACCCGGTGCAAGGCCACTGGAAAAGGCTTCCAGGTCGAAGGTCACCGACGACGCCAACGCCTCGGGGCAAAAAAACGCCGTAACGATCTGGCTGGCAGCCACAAGGCCGGGAAGGTACAGGGCTGGCAGGGGGAAATACCTGCGCATCCAGATTTGCATGTAAAAAAACATAAGTCAGGTTTCGTATCGCTAGAGAGGTGCCCGTTGGGGTGCCGAGAAACCACCGAAATCGTCGATGTACTGGAACTGCACCTGGGCATCCTCAGGCACCGTCTGCATCAATGGCGGCAAGGCCAGATCCAGGCTGGCGTAGGGTGCAACCATGCCTTGCTGGTCGGTCAGGATCCGTGCGGCTTCCGCCTGGGGCCCCATGGCCAATGCCACTTCATGAAACGTCACATGGAAAGGCGACGGATTGAATACCCGCAGCACCGCCTGTTTGCCGGTACGCAAGGTCCAGGTCAGTTGACCCGGCGCGTCCTGGGGATTGCCCGCCAAGCCATGGGGCCGGAAAAACACCTTGGTGCGAATGCGAAAGGCAAAACGCAAGCGGTTCTGGCTGTCTTCGGCGGTGGTCACGCCTGGCTTCTGGCCTTCGGGCGGCACCTCCAGCACATTCAGCCAAAACAGCGACTCCTTGTCGGCGGGCAGCGGCTGCTGGGTGTAGGCCAGGCGTATGGCCTGGCTCTTGCCCGGATCCAGGCGGAACACCGGCGGGCTGATACTGAACGGCACATCGCTGTGTTCGGCTGCCAGCCGGGTATCACCATCATCCATCCAGACCTGGACCAGGCGTGCGGCTTGCCGGTCATCGTTGGTGACCTGCACGGTGATTTCCCGGCGCGGCTGCGGGTAGACCTGGCGTGTGCCGCTGATGACCACCCCCGCCTGCACCTGCCCGACGGCCAGGCACAGGCAGAGCGCAACCTGAAGACGCAGCGGCAAACTAGGCATGGTCGGCACCCTCACGGGTCAGGACTGAACGTGGGTGTGGTACGCGCTCAGGGGAAAACCACTGAGTACTGCACCGCCGTACTGACCAGCCCGACCCCCGCCGCGCCGCCCGTGGCTACATACCGTGCGGCAAAGGGCAATGTCGCCAGGCCTGCGGTGACGGTGGCCGTGGTCGACGCATGCCCCGTGCGCAAGTCCAGCGGCTTGAGGGTGGCGCCGTCGATAATCTGCACTTCCACTTTGGCGGCGGCAGTTTTTGGCGCCGTGTTCCGCAAATTGCCCGTCGCGGGGTTGATGGCTGGGCTGGTGCTTTCATACAACACCGCGACCTTGGTCGCATCCGCGCAACTGGCACCACCGCCCACATAGATGAAGAAAGGTTTCGAGCTGGCGGTTGCACCGTCGCTCGCCAGGGCGCTGGCTTGCACCTTGTCCAGGACCACCGGGAAGTTCGCACCGGAACCTGCGACACCGCCGGTTCCACCGCTGATCGTGCAGGTAGTGCCGGTGATTTCACCGGTCAGGGTGATGGTGCCATCTGCCGCAATAGCCAGGGGGGCGATAAAACCGCTAGCAAGCAGCAGGACACTCATCAATAAATTGCTTTTCATGACACAAGTTTTCCTAAGCGTTAAGTAGATGCCCATCCAAATGACAGGCAGGAACAAGCCCACCCGCAGGATTCGGGCTTGCTGACACAAAAAGTTTTCAGGTCTTGAATCGTCGCCTCTTCCCGAGGCGGCGAACGGTTCCGGGCACAGGACCGCTGATACTCTTATTAGGGCCGCCATCAATCCAGACAATAACGCAATGGACCAGGCGGCTTTTAATCGTCAAAATATGTTGCAAAGTTTGGCAAGGTTAAAAAACATCCACAACTAGCTAAGTGGCTAGGTCAGCCCACCGAAACAGGCTTATTTCCCATAGGCCAACTATCATGCTGATATCCGACGCATCGCCTGTAATCGTTGCCAGGCGCCTCCCTTATTCCGCTACAGGCTGCGCACATGCCACTGACCCTCAAAGGCCCGCGAAAACGCGTCGCCCGCAACTTGATCACCGCATTGTGCGGGCTGTTGCCGATTTTGCTCGGGGTGCTCATCCTCCACCTGCAGGCCGAACGGACCCTGGAACAAAGCACCGCGCAGACGGCCATCGAGGCCGTGCGCCAGTTTGACCTGATGCTCGACAACACCGCCCTCGCCGCCCAGGCGCTGCTCCCCCTGGCGGGCAAGGACTGCGACAGCACCGCGCAACTGGCGCTGCGCGAGCAGGTCACCCGCCGGCCCTTTGTCCGCGCGACCACCTTGTCGTGGAAAAAAACCATTTATTGCAGCTCGTTGTTCGGCAGCACCTACGTGTCACCGGTCAACCCTGACGACTACGTCAACGGTCGCCTGTGGTTGATGAATGGCAACCCCGTCACCCCCGATACCGCCCTGCTGGTGTATCGCCTCGTTGAGGGTGACAAGGCCGCGTTTGCTTCGATTGACGGCTACCACCTGACCAACGCCCTGCGCCTGATCAGCCGTTACGCCGACCTGGTGTTGCAGGTCGGCCCCAACTGGCTGGGCAGCGATGGGAAGGTCCAACAGACTGCCACCCCGGTGTTTGCCGTAGCCCACCAACACCTCGCCTCCCAGCGCTATGCCTACAGCGTGGAAGCCGGCATGCCCGAGGGTGAAGTCTGGCGCTATATGGAAGCGCGCTACCCGGCGCTGTTCAGCCTGGTGGTGTTTTTCGGCGTATTGGCAGGGGTGTTGACGCACTGGTTGCAAAAGCGCTCGTCGGCGCCCACCCATGAACTGCAACGGGCGCTGGATGCCCACGAGTTTGTGCCGTACTACCAACCGGTGGTACGCGGCGACAGCCTGCAATGGGCCGGCTGTGAAGTGTTGATGCGCTGGAACCACCCGAAGGAGGGCCTGGTACGCCCGGATCTGTTTATCCCCCTGGCCGAGCACTGCGGCCTGATCGTGCCAATGACCCGGGCCTTGATGCGCCAGACGGCCACCCAACTGGCCCCCCATGCCGGGCGCCTTGGCGGCAACTTTCACGTGGGCATCAACATCACGGCCAGGCATTGCCAGGACTTGGCGCTGGTCCAAGACTGCCGCGAATTCCTTGCCGCCTTCACCCCGGGCCAGGTCCTGTTGACCCTGGAGCTGACCGAGCGCGAATTGATCGAACCCACCGACGTGGCCCGCCAGCTCTTTCAGGCCCTGCACGAACTGGGGGTGCTGATTGCCATTGATGACTTCGGCACCGGCCACTCCAGCCTGGCTTATTTGCGCAACTTCAACGTTGACTACTTGAAGATTGATCAAAGCTTTGTCGCGATGATCGGGGTCGATGCATTATCGCGGCATATACTCGACAGCATCATTGAACTGTCGGCCAAGCTTGACTTGGGCATCGTCGCAGAGGGCGTGGAAACACAAGAACAGCGCGATTATCTGGCGGCGCAAGGCGTGGACTTTTTGCAGGGCTACCTGTTTGGTCGCCCGCAGCCTTTTGACGCGTTCATTAAATCTTTTCACAGCCATTGAATGGCCATCTAGCGCCACAATGAAATATTGTTATTTATACAAAAGACATGATTTACTCGTGGCTCATTAACTACTACAATTTTTCCTGCCTGCGCTGAATCGGCAGGAGAGCCACTTTTACCGAGTCACGCTGAGGCTCTTGGCTTATAGCTTTGTTTGCAGTTGGTATCAGCCAAATACACTATTGGAGTAAATATTTTGTCCAGACTCGCCGAATTTCGTGCAGCAGAAAAAGCCCTTCAAGAGCAGCTCGCCCAGCTGGAATCCCTGAAGAACGACGCTGGCCTGAAGAAAGAAATCGAATTTGAAGAAAAACTTCAAGGCCTGATGAAAACCTACGGTAAGAGCCTGCGCGACATCATTTCCATCCTTGATCCAAACCCAGGCAAGTCGGGGATCCAGGTAGCGCCCGCCCCCAAAACCCGGCGTGCCCGCGTAGTCAAGGTGTATCACAACCCGCACACCGGTGAACTGATTGAAACCAAGGGCGGTAACCACCGCGGCTTGAAGGCCTGGAAAGAACAGTATGGCGCAGCCACTGTAGATTCCTGGCTTCGCGGCTAATACCAGCGCACTAATAAAAAACCCCGCAGACGCGGGGCTTTTTTTGTTTTGGTGCCTGGGTTTGAAACCCCGGCGCTCGCGAAAGTGAACTTTGCAATACATTCCACCGGGCACACATTTGACCACCGGGCACTGAGTGCCAATGCCTTATAGTTGTGCACTGTTCATCACGCAGCCAAGCCAGGCATCTAGCCTTTGCTCATCAAAGTTTCAAGCTTGCGCGTACCGAGCGGACTTCTTCCTTGCTCGACTCATAAGCATCAGCTTGTCCGGCGTATGAAAAAACATAGGCCTTATTCACATCAACAGCACCCACCAGTGTTTGCGAAAGCACATGCCGGCCGTTCTCGGTAACGACACAGGTAGTTTCCAGCGCCTCAAGACGACTTAAGGTGGTCGAGTGCATCTTGTTGCAGACACTTTGATAACCACTGCGGGCAAAGTCCTTCTGGATGGACTTGCGCATCTCCAGCAGCACACCTTGCAGATTGACCACATGCCCAGGTTCGATCGGTGTTCCCGTCAGCTCCATGACCATTAGCGTCTCGCCGTTTTCATCGTTCTTTATCGCACGCTGGCGAGAGACCGGCGACGGCGTGGCCGGTGCATCGGCATCCGGCACCACTTCCTCCACCTGCCAGCCGCTGGGCCAATGAATTTCGGGATCTGCCGCCCAAACAGCAGTGCTGCCCAAGATCAGGCACAAGGTGCTCAACAACGCTTTGTTCGATCGGCTCATTGCGAAAAACACTCGAAGTTCAAGCCGCAAAGTTTGAGCCTGGGCACAGGATGCTCGCAAGGCCCGTGTGAGTTTTTCATTTGGCGCGGCCTGCGCGGCTTGCGTATCATGGCCCGGCTGTACGGATACCTGCCAGCCGCAAGCCAAAGGGACCGCTCAAGTCACGAGCGGCGCCTGCCCCATTTTTTCTGGAGGGCCCATGAGCCTGCACGAATTGAACAACTTCCCGGGCGTCACCGCCCAACCCGACACCGCCACGGCGAACTTCGTGTTCAACCACACCATGCTGCGGGTCAAGGACATCACCAAGTCCCTGGACTTCTACACCCGTGTCCTGGGGTTTTCCCTGGTTGAGAAACGCGACTTCCCGGAAGCCGAATTCAGCCTGTACTTCCTCGCTCTGGTCGACAAGGCGCAAATTCCGGCCGATGCCGCCGAACGCACCCAATGGATGAAGTCGATCCCCGGCATCCTGGAACTGACCCATAACCACGGCAGCGAAAACGATGCCGACTTCGCCTACCACAATGGCAACACCGACCCGCGCGGTTTTGGCCATATCTGCATTTCGGTGCCGGATATCGTCGCGGCCTGCGAGCGGTTTGAAGCGTTGGGCTGTGATTTCCAGAAGCGCCTGACGGATGGGCGCATGAAAAGCCTGGCGTTTATCAAGGACCCGGATGCGTACTGGGTCGAGATCATCCAGCCAGCGCCGCTGTAAGCGGCCCGGGTGACGCGCAGCGTCATGGGAGGCATTCCCACGCAGAGCGTGGGAATGATCAGCATCGGGCCTTACGCCCGGATCAGGTGATCAAAAGCACTCAGGGAAGCCTTGGCGCCCTCGCCCACCGCAATCACAATCTGCTTGTACGGCACCGTGGTTACGTCACCGGCGGCAAACACGCCGGGCAGTGATGTCTCGCCACGGGCATCGACAATGATCTCGCCACGGGGCGACAGCTCCACGGTGCCTTTGAGCCAATCGGTGTTGGGCAGCAAACCGATCTGCACAAAGATACCTTCCAGGTCGATGGTCTTGAACTCGCCGGTATCGCGGTCCTTATAGGCCAGGCCGGTGACTTTCTGGCCATCGCCTTTCACTTCACTGGTCAACGCACTGGTAATCACGTCAACGTTCGGCAGGCTGTAGAGCTTGCGCTGCAACACCGCGTCGGCGCGCAACTTGCTGTCGAACTCCAGCAAGGTCACGTGGCTGACAATACCGGCCAGGTCGATGGCCGCTTCAACGCCGGAGTTACCGCCGCCGATCACCGCCACGCGCTTGCCCTTGAACAGCGGGCCATCGCAGTGCGGGCAGAAGCATACGCCCTTGGCCTTGTATTCCTGCTCGCCCGGCACCCCCATTTCGCGCCAGCGCGCACCAGTGGCCAGGATCACGGTCTTGGACTTGAGGGTCGCACCGCTTTCAAAGCGAATTTCGTGCAGCTCGCCGGGATTTTTCGCCGGGACCAGGCTGCTGGCGCGCTGCAGGTTCATGATGTCCACGTCGTACTGACGCACGTGGGCTTCCAGGGCGCCGGCCAGTTTCGGGCCTTCGGTTTCCTGTACCGAGATAAAGTTCTCGATGGACATGGTGTCCAGCACTTGCCCACCAAAACGCTCGGCGGCCACACCGGTGCGGATACCTTTGCGCGCGGCATAGATCGCAGCCGCCGAACCGGCCGGGCCACCCCCGACAACCAGTACATCGAAGGCGTCCTTGGCGCTGATTTTCTCGGCGGCTTTTTCGATACCGCTGGTATCGAGCTTGGCAAGGATCTCTTCCAGGCCCATGCGGCCCTGGCCGAAGTTCACGCCGTTGAGGTAGACGCTGGGCACCGCCATGACCTGGCGCTCATCGACTTCAGCCTGGAACAGTGCACCATCGATAGCAACGTGGCGGATGTTCGGGTTGAGCACGGCCATCAGGTTCAGTGCCTGGACCACGTCCGGGCAGTTCTGGCAGGACAGCGAGAAGTAAGTCTCGAAGCTGAACTCACCTTTAAGGCTACGGATCTGTTCAATCACTTCGACACTGGCCTTCGACGGGTGGCCACCGACTTGCAGCAGGGCCAGCACCAACGAAGTGAATTCATGCCCCATGGGGATGCCGGCAAAACGCAGGCTGATATCAGCACCCGGGCGGTTGATGGAGAACGACGGCTTGCGCCCATCATTGCCATCGGTTTTCAGGGTAATCAGCGTGGAGAGGCTGGTTACGTCCTGCAAAAGACCAAGCATTTCCTGGGATTTCGCACCGTCGTCGAGGGAGGCGACGATCTCGATCGGCTGGGTGACCCGTTCCAGGTATGACTTCAACTGAGCTTTAAGATTGGCGTCCAACATACGGGCGATTTCCTATTTCAAATCAATTCGGTAAAAAAAAACGCCCGAGCGAATCTCGCCCGGGCGTTTTTGAGGGCGGTGCGGCTTACTTAAGGTGCGGTCATCCGCCCTTGATACTTCACAGGCTTAGATCTTGCCGACCAGGTCCAGGGACGGAGCCAGGGTAGCCTCGCCTTCTTTCCACTTGGCTGGGCACACTTCGCCCGGGTGGGCAGCGACGTACTGGGCCGCCTTGATTTTGCGCAGCAGCTCGGAAGCGTCACGGCCAACGCCGCCATCGTTCAGCTCAACGATCTTGATCAGGCCTTCCGGGTTGATCACGAAGGTGCCACGGTCTGCCAGGCCAGCTTCTTCGATCAGCACGTCGAAGTTGCGCGAGATGGTCAGGGTTGGGTCGCCGATCATGGTGTACTGGATCTTGCCGATGGCTGGCGAGGTGTTGTGCCAGGCCGCGTGGGCAAAGTGGGTGTCGGTGGAAACGCTGTAGATCTCGACGCCCAGTTTCTGGAATTCGGCGTAGTTGTCAGCCAGGTCTTCCAGTTCGGTAGGGCAAACAAAAGTGAAGTCGGCTGGGTAGAAGAACACGACAGACCACTTGCCTTTCAGGTCAGCGTCCGACACGTCTACGAAGTTGCCGTTTTTGTAAGCGGTGGCTTTGAACGGTTTTACTTGGCTGTTGATGATAGGCATCGTTGACTCTCCGTCAGGGGTTAGTAAGTTGATGGGTGAATCCTACCCAGTCTCATCGTCGATGGCTCATTGGCAAACCTGATGCTGCCGATTGGTTTTGGCTATCAACCGACTGTATTAATAGAAGAAATCCTAAAGCAGCGGGTCGCGGGCCTGAGTCATGCCAAGAAAGGGCGTCGCTTCAACATAGCGCATGGCGGACTTCATGTCCTTCCAGCCGACATACGTCATCAACGACTTCAAATCCCAGCCGCTGCGATGGGCCCAGGTGGCAAAGCCCCGGCGCAGGGAGTGGCTGGTGTACTGCTCGGCGGCAATGCCTGCCCGCTCCAGCGCCTGGCGCAGCAGCGGGATCACGCTGTTGGCATGCAACCCCTCCTCGCCCAGGTTGCCCCAGCGGTCGATCCCGCGAAACAGCGGGCCGCGCACCAGGGCCGAGGCACTCAGCCATTCGCTATAGGCCTGCACCGGGCACAGGCGCAGCAGCGCCGGGGTTTGGTAGGTCTGGCCGAGGTTTTCGCGGTCGCTCTTGCTGCGCGGCAGGTACAGGGTGATGCCCGCGCCCGGCACCGCCTGCACATGCTCGATCTGCAAACGGCACAGCTCATCGCTGCGAAAGCCGCGCCAAAAGCCCAGCAGGATCAAGGCCGTGTCGCGCTTGGCACGCAGCCAGCGCGGTCGATCGCCCTCTGCCCGCGCCTGCTCGGCTTCGCGCTCAAGCCAGCCCACCACCTGCTCCAGATGCTGGAGCTGCAAGGGTTCGGCCTGTTTTTCCTGGGCCGGGTGCAAGGCGCGGATGCCCTTGAGCACCTTGCGCACTACCGGCGCCTTGGTCGGATCGGGAAAACCCTGGCTGGTGTGCCATTGCGCCAGCGCCGAGAGCCGCAGTTTCAGCGTATTGACCGCGAGCACCCCGGCATAGGCCACCAGGTATCGCGCCACGCTGTCACTGGTGGCGGGCAGGAAGCCGCCCCAACTCACCTCAAAGTGCTCGATGGCAGCGCGATAGCTGCGACGGGTGTTATCGCGGGTGGCGGCGTTCAGGTAACGGTCTAGCTCACTCATACCGCGATCGCTGGCAAGGGGGTGGTGTACGGATCATAGGGCTGGATCTGCGCCAAAGGGGTCTTCACACGGGATAATACGCCAATACCCCATCTGTTTAATCATGATTTTCAACGTATTTTAGTTCGTGATACAGTACGTAAATACATAATACATACCACAGTACTAAATCGACGGAGACGCCATGGCTCGCGGCGGCATCAACAAAGCAGTAGTTCAAACGGCACGCCTGGCAATCCTCGCCCGCGGCGAAAACCCCAGCATCGACGCCGTGCGCATCGAGATGGGCAATACCGGCTCGAAAACCACCATCCACCGCTATCTGAAGGAGCTGGACGAGAGCGAAACTCGCCTCAGCATTACCGAAGCGCCGCTCGACGACGAGTTGGGCGAACTGGTGGCGCGCCTGGCCCAACGCCTGAAAGAGAAGGCCCAGGAGCCCATCGACCTGGCCCTGGCGCAGTTCGAGCAACAGAAAAGCGCCCTGCTCGCCCAGGTAGAGGCACTTACCGCAGCCCACAGCCAACTCCAGCAGCAATTTGATATCCAGGGCGCAGCCCTGGCAGAAGAAAGCGCCGCCCTGCAAACCGCCAGCACCAGCCTGCAGACCGAGCAGACCCGTAACGCTGGGCTCAGCCAGGCGTGCAGCGACTACGAGCTACGGCTCTCGGACAAGGACGAACAGATTCGTTCGCTGGAAGAAAAGCACCTGCACGCCCGCGAGGCCCTTGAGCACTATCGCAATGCCATCAAGGACCAACGCGAGCAGGAGCAGCGCCGCCATGAAGGCCAGTTGCAACAGTTGCAGGCCGAATTGCGCCAGGCCCAGCAGAGCGCCATGGTGCGCCAGGACGAGATCACCCAACTGCATCGCGACAATGAGCGGCTATTGATTGAACACCGGGTTACGGCGAAGGAATTGACTGCCCTGCAGGAGCAAAGCCGTAAGGATCAGGCCCAGCAACTCAAGCTGAGCGAACAATTGAGCCTGATTGATAGCGAACGCACCCTGCTCCAAGAGCGTCTGCGGGTTGCCGTGCAGGACAGCCAATCACGCCAGGACGCACTGACAACACAGCAGCACGCCCACAAAGCCGTGGAACTGGACCTGATCAAGGCCCAGGCCACTATTGAGGCGCTGCGCCTGGCTGGCGTCGTTGCAACGGCGCCAGAGGCAACAGCCAACCCCTGATCAGCCAGCCACTGGCGTGCGCATGGTGACGAACTCTTCCGCCGCCGTCGGGTGCACGCCGATGGTCTCGTCGAAATGCTGCTTGGTCGCCCCCGCCTTGAGGGCGATCGCCAGGCCTTGGATGATCTCGCCCGCATCTGGCCCGACCATGTGACAACCCAGCACCTTGTTGGTGTCGGCATCGACCACCAGCTTCATCAGCGTACGCTCCTGGCACTCGGTCAGGGTCAGCTTCATCGGCCGGAAACGGCTTTCAAAGACCTGCACGTTATGCCCATCGGCCCGAGCCTGCTCTTCACTCAGGCCGACGGTGCCGATATTCGGCAAGCTGAACACCGCCGTCGGGATCATCGCGTAGTCCACCGGGCGGTATTGCTCAGGCTGGAACAGGCGCCGCGCCACGGCCATGCCTTCAGCCAAGGCCACGGGCGTCAGCTGCACGCGCCCAATCACATCACCAATGGCCAGGATCGACGACTCGGCAGTCTGGTACAGCTCGTCAACCTCGACAAAGCCACGCGCGTCCAGCTTGACCCCGGTGTGTTCCAGGCCCAGGTTGTCCAGCATCGGACGCCGGCCGGTGGCATAGAACACGCAATCGGCTTCCAGTACACGACCGTCTTTCAGGGTGGCCTTGAGGCTGCCATCGGCCTGCTTGTCGATGCGTGCGATATCGGCGTTGAATTGCAGGTCCAGGCCGCGTTTGGTCAGCTCTTCCTGCAAGTGCTTGCGCACCGCGCCATCGAAGCCACGCAGGAACAGGTCGCCGCGATACAGCAACGAAGTCTGTGCACCCAGTCCATGGAAAATCCCGGCAAACTCCACCGCGATATAACCGCCCCCCACCACCAGCACACGCTTGGGTAGTTCTTTAAGGAAGAACGCCTCATTGGAGCCAATGGCGTGCTCATGCCCGGGAATCTCGGGGATCTGCGGCCAGCCGCCAGTGGCGATCAGGATGTGCTTGGCGGTGAAGCGCTGGCCATTGATCTCGACCTCGTGGGGCCCAGTCAGGCGCGCATGGCCTTCATGCAGGGTCACACCACTGTTGACCAGCAAGTTGCGGTAGATACCGTTGAGGCGATTGATCTCGCGGTCCTTGTTGGCGATCAGTGTCGCCCAATCAAAGTCCGCCTCGCCCAGGGACCAGCCAAAACCGCTGGCCTGCTCGAAGTCTTCGGCAAAGTGTGCGCCATAGACCAGCAGTTTTTTCGGCACACACCCCACATTGACACACGTCCCGCCCAGGTAGCGGCTTTCCGCCACGGCCACCTTCGCGCCAAACCCTGCGGCAAAGCGTGCCGCCCGTACGCCACCAGAACCGGCGCCAATTACATAAAGATCAAAATCGTAGGCCATTTCACTCTCCTCGGCAGGGCATCAGAATACCCGCTTGCAGCCAAAAAACCAGAAAGCCACCCGAAGGTGGCTTTCTGGAGACTCAACAGACCAAGCTTGAATCAATAAGCCTTGCCAGTCTTGTAGAAGTGTTCGTAGCAGAAGTTGGTCGCCTCGATGTAGCCTTCAGCGCCACCACAGTCAAAACGACGCCCCTTGAATTTGTAGGCAATGACGCAACCGTCCTTGGCCTGCTTCAACAAAGCGTCGGTAATCTGGATTTCACCGCCCTTGCCTGGCTCGGTTTCTTCGATCAGCTTGAAGATATCCGGGGTCAGGATATAGCGACCGATGATCGCCAGGTTCGATGGGGCATCTTCCGGCGCCGGCTTCTCGACCATGTCGCGCACGCGAATCAGGCCATCGCCAATGTCGTCGCCAGCGATCACGCCGTACTTGTTGGTTTCCGAAGGGTCGACTTCCTGCACCGCAACGATGGTGCAGCGGTATTTCTGGTAGAGCTTGACCATCTGGGTCAAGACGCCGTCGCCTTCCAGGTTCACGCACAGGTCGTCCGCCAGGACCACGGCAAACGGCTCGTCGCCGATCAATGGGCGACCGGTGAGGATGGCATGGCCCAGGCCTTTCATCTGGGTTTGACGGGTGTAGGAGAACGAGCACTCGTCGAGCAGCTTGCGGATACCGACCAGGTATTTTTCCTTGTCGGTGCCCTTGATCTGGTTTTCCAGCTCATAGCTGATGTCGAAGTGGTCTTCCAGGGCGCGTTTGCCGCGCCCGGTCACGATGGAGATTTCGTTCAGGCCGGCATCCAGTGCCTCTTCGACGCCGTACTGGATCAGTGGCTTGTTTACCACCGGCAGCATTTCTTTAGGCATGGCCTTGGTCGCTGGCAGGAAGCGAGTACCGTAACCGGCTGCTGGGAACAAGCATTTCTTGATCATAAAAGTCCTTAATAAGGGCTGTGCGTACGAAATTCGGCGCAGTCTAATCAGGCCGCAGCCACCTTACAATGGGCGCTGCTGGCATTGCGATGTCAACATAGAGAAAAAATCTCGATGTAAGTTCCGCCCACGTTCAAACAAGCACGCCCAACGGCTCCGGGAAATATCCAGGGCGCCCCGGTTTCAAAGGGCCACATCCTTTTTAGCACGCTTTATGGGGTTCGGCACTGACCTGCAACAACTTACGCGCCCCCATGGCATTTGGCGCTATCATTGCCTGCTTGAACCAGACCACGAGATTGTTAATCGATGTCAGAACCCAAAGGCGTAAACGGCTACCTGATCACCAAGCGAGCAGACGGCTGGCACCTGATCAATTTTCACGGCGACAGCGTTGCCGGGGTATTCGCGACCGAAAGCCAGGCGATTGCGGTCGCTGAAGTGTTTGTAGACGAAGCCGGTCACGCGTCGAGCAAAAGGCCCAAGGGCAAATAAGCCCCCGCGATTGCCCATGCATGAAGGCCCCGATGATCGGGGCTTTTTTGTGCCCCCCTACCCGCCATCACCTTGGCGCTAACGTCGCGCAGCGCGCCGGGAGAACGAAAAAGTTCATTCCCTGGCCGATACGTTAGTTGCCTAAACGCAATAAATACGCGTGCCTTCCACAAATTTTAGTCCTACGCTTACAACAGCCTTTACTCCCTCCCTCAAGCCATATGTAGCCCAATTCTTACGGCTGCTTCTCAAGTTTTGGCAAATTGCCACAACTTTCCTATGCACTTCAGTATTACAAGACTACACAACCAAGAGAACCGGACGACTTTCTTACAAAAAGCGCTAGCCCAATAATTGCACCGCCTCGAACGTGCTCCTCAATTGCAATACACGTAATTGAAAAAATTGGACTGCACTGAACTCGATTGAGTTTTCTGCAAGCCACCCTTGAGGTAATAGAGCTGACTGGCTGGCCCTTTCCGGCCTGCCAGGCGGTCAGGGGCGGCGCAATAAAAAGTAGCGCCCCAAGTCGCAAGTTTCGATACCTGATAGGAGGAGAAAGCCAAACCGCTGAAACCTGGACACTGAACGGCACTTACCATAATCGCTTATTTAATAAGTCCTTCGCACTATTGCGAGCGGACGCCTAAATGACCTTTATCATGTGGACATCTGCAAATGAAAAACAAATTTAAAACCGCACTATTAACTATCGGGTTGTTCGCAGGCTCGATCGGCGCTGCGCATGCAGCAGATGGAACAATTACATTCTTGGGGTCTGTCCACTCGGGCGCGTGCTCTATCAAGCCTGAGTCCGTAGATCAAAGCGTTCACCTTGGCGCGATCGCAAAACATCAATTGCAGACCGGAGGTAAATCTGAAGCCCGACGCGTACTGATAGAACTTGAAGGCTGCGATTTGACCGGCCTTACCGATAACACCGTGACCACTACGTTCACCGGTGCGCCCTCCAGTGTGGTTCCAGGTGCACTGGGCACTGTAGGCAGCGCGGGTGGCATTGGCATCATGATGACCCATGGCAGCCAGCCCATTGAACTGGGTGTCGCAACAACCCCGCAAGCCATTTCCGTCGGTGATAACACACTGGAGTTTGGCGCGTATGTGCAAGGCGCCGCCACCGGCACGATTGAGCCTGGCGATTTCAGCGCGGTCACCAACTTCACCTTGGCCTATCAGTAAGTACCGCCCCCCGCCACTTCAGGTGGCGGGGGACGCTGGCGGGAGATACAGGTGAAAACAATTATAAGTTTCGCCGTCACCTCTTCATTGATGTTGTTCATCAGCCCCTGGGTGGCCGCAGATACCTCAGCGCAAGGCGATGGGCTCGTCACACTGGGAGGAGAAATCATTGACTCGGCTTGCGGGCTGGAACTGGTCAGTGCCGATCAAACCATCGAGATGCGCCCCGAACCCATAGGCCGGCTGTTACGCAATGCCATAGGAGACCCCCATCCCTTCCAGTTGCGCCTGGTCAATTGTTCGCTGACTCGCCCTGACCCATCACGCCCGGATGTAAACCTGCCTGATTGGCAGCACCTGCAAGTGACCTTTGACGGCCCTCGCGACAGGGACGGTCGCTCGTTTGCGGCTTTTGGCGGCTCGCAGGGGGTAGCCCTGCATATCTGGGATGCCGCCGGCCAGGAGAGCGTCCCGGGTGAACCAATGCCCCTGCTTCCATTGGTCGAAGGCGACATGACACTTCACTACACGCTTCGCCTGGTAGGCAACGGGCTGCCGCTGATGCCTGGTGCTCACGGTGCCGCCGTGCGGTTCAAGTTGGAATACTTTTGAACATTGATGAGTTGCTTTTTCATGTTGAATACGTCGAAGGTCAAATATGCGCTGCGTCCCAGCCTGTTCAGCGGGTTGATGTCACTGGCTGGCACGGCCATGAGCGCCGGGGATATCGAGTTCAATACTGACGTTCTTGATCTGAATGATCGCACCAATATTGACTTGTCTCAGTTTGCGCGCAGCGGCTTCATTCTGCCTGGCACCTACTCGATGGTCGTGCAGATAAACGCCCAGCCGACTGCCGAACAATCGGTGGCGTTCTACCCCCCGGACCATGATCCCAAAGGCAGCCAGGCTTGTTTATCCCCTGAGCTCGTGGAACAACTGGGCCTCAAGGCATCCAGCACGGCAAAACTCACCTGGTGGAAAAACGGGCAGTGCCTGGATATCCAGGGGTTGCCTGGCATGGAGGTCAGTGGCGACCTGGCCACCTCCACCCTGAATATCAACCTCCCCCAGGCCTATCTCGAATACAGCGACATCAACTGGGACCCGCCCTCGCGTTGGGATGAGGGCGTGCCGGGGCTGTTGGTCGACTACAGCCTTACCGCGCAGTCCAACTATCAAAAGGACGGCGGCAACCGCAATAACCTCAGCGGCAACGGCACGCTCGGGGCCAATGCCGGGGCCTGGCGCCTCAGGGCAGACTGGCAGGGACGTTTCGAGCGCGCCAATGAGGGTGTCGCCCAGGACCGCAAGCTGGACTGGACCCGCTACTACGCCTACCGCGCAATCCCTGCGCTGAAGGCGCGCCTGGTGGTGGGCGAGAACTACCTGTATTCGGACCTGTTCGACAGCTTCCGCTTTACCGGCGCCGCGCTCAATTCCGATGAAAGCCAGCTGCCACCCAACTTGCGTGGCTATGCCCCGGAAGTCGTCGGGGTGGCCAAGACCAATGCACGGGTCGTGGTCAGCCAGCAAGGGCGCGTGCTGTATGAAACCCTGGTAGCGGCAGGCCCCTTTCGCATCCAGGACCTTAATGACGCCGTGTCGGGCACGCTGGATGTGCGGGTGGAAGAACAGGACGGTACGGTGCACAGCTTCCAGATCGATACCGCAGGCGTCCCTTACCTGACGCGCCCCGGGCATGTGCGTTACAAGCTGGCGACGGGGCAACCGTCCAACCTGCAGTACGGCGCCGAGGGTGACGTGTTCGCGACCGGCGAGTTCTCCTGGGGGGTCAGCAATGGCTGGTCGCTGTTTGGCGGCGGGATCACGGATAACAACTACCGCGCGCTGTCCGTCGGCGCCGGTCGTGACCTGCTGGCGTTCGGCGCCCTCTCGCTGGACGTTACACAATCCCAGGCCAGCGTGTGGAACGAGAGGCTCTCAGGCAAATCCTACCGCCTCCAATACTCCAAGCACTTTGAACAGTACGACAGCCAAATCACCTTCGCCGGCTACCGGTTTTCCGAAAGGAACTTCCTGAGCATGAGTGAATACCTCAATGCCCGGCACTACGGTTTGAACGGCGAGCTCGGCGGGCGCGGGGGATACAACGAGAACGGCGAGCCCATTGATGATGTGAGGCCGATCGGCGGCAACAAAGCCCTGTATACCGCGACGGTAAACAAGCAGTTTCGCGACCTGGGGACCACCGTCTACGCCAGCTATAACAAACAAACGTACTGGGATCGGCCACAGACCCAGCGCTGGAACATGTCGGTGTCACGCTACTTTGATGTGGGCACTGTGAAAAACATGAGCCTGTCCCTGAATGTCTTCCGCACGCAGGAATACAACTATAAGGATAACGGCGCGACGCTGACGGTCAGCCTGCCATTGGGGCGCACCGGCACACTGTCGCTGGATGCCTATCAGGGCGCAGGCGATAACAGTTTTTCAACGCGCTTCAGCGATCGCCTGGATGCGCGCAATAGCTACCAACTGCGGGCCAGTGACAACTCAGCCAGCGGCTATCTGAGCCATATGGGGGACCAGGCCGATATCGACCTGAGCGCCAGCCAGCAAACCGGCAACAGTAGCCTCAGTGTGTCGGCGCGGGGCGGTGGCACGCTTACCGCCCACGGTGCCGCGCTGCACCGCACCCATAGCACGGGCGGAACCCGACTGATGGTCGATACCGGCGGCGTACCCGATGTGCCTGTACGCGGTTACGGCGCGCCCACCCGCAGCAACGCCTTCGGCAAGGCGGTTATCGCCGATATCAGCAGCTACCAGCGTACGGCCGCCAGCGTTGACCTGGAGAGCCTGCCGAGCAATGTCGAGGCCACTCAATCGGTGACGCAACTGACCTTGACCGAAGGGGCGATCGGTTACCGATCACTGGACGTGATTGCCGGTGAAAAAGCCATGGCCGTGCTGCGCCTAGACGATGGCAACTCACCGCCGTTCGGCGCAACGGTCAAGAACATGAAACAGCAGGACACCGGCATTGTGAATGACGACGGCAATGTCTATCTGAGCGGCATACAGGCCGGCGGGCAAATGGTTGTCAGTTGGGGAGGTGTCGAACAATGCGTCCTCACGCTCCCTGTCACGTTGCCCGCGGACGGTTTGACCGATGCCCTGCAATTGAGCTGCCGCAAGACAGCCACCGATCAATCCCTGCCCGTGCCAGCGGTGCTGACCGGGACGCCTACCGAGACGGAGAACCCATCCTCATGACGCTGAACACGCGCCTCACCCTCCAGGCATTTGCCGTGGTGGCCGTCGGCTTGAGCCATAGCGCATACGCCGCTGTCGGCCTGGATCGTACCCGAGTGATTTTTGATGGTGGCAAAGATGCCACCAGCGTCAACATCACAAATAACAACACCCAGTTACCGTATTTGGCGCAGGGCTGGATTGAGGATGAAGCGGGCACAAAAATCACCACGCCCCTGATCGTGCTCCCGCCGGTTCAACGCCTGGAGCCGGGCAAACAAAGCCAGGTCAAGGTCCAGGCGCTGCCGGCGGCCAAATCGCTGCCGCAGGATCGCGAGACGGTCTACTACTTCAACTTGAGGGAAATCCCGCCGCGCAGCGACAAGTCCAACACCCTGCAAATTGCCCTGCAGACCCGGATCAAACTGTTCTACCGACCGCAAGCCATTGCCCCAAGCCAGCAAGACTTGTCCACCCCATGGCAGGAAAAGCTGACCCTGACCCGCAAAGGGCCCCACTACCAGGTAAACAACCCGACGCCTTACTACGTGACCCTGGTGGATGCGCGCAGCAGCAAGGACGGCAAAACCGTGCCGGGCTTCGAGCCCTTGATGGTGCCGCCCAAAGGCGCGCTGACGCTGGGGCCATCGGCCGAGACACTCGGCACAACGCCCTATTTATCCTACGTCAATGATTACGGTGGGCGTCCATTGCTGGCCTTCACCTGCAGTGGCGAGACCTGCAAGGTCAACGCACAAGCGGCACCGCCCAATGAGTAGCGCCTGCTGCGGGAGAACATCATGAAGTTGCATACGGTGAAGATCTTGGGCGGCTTGTTGCTGGCCTGTGTGGGAGGCGTACACGCCGAGGATGATATCGAGGGCATGAATGGCCTGCTGAACATCAGCGGGGCCATGCATGAAACCCCTTGCAGCCTGGAGATGGCCTCGCTGCATCAAACCATTGACCTGGGTGCGGTCTCGACCAGCCAGCTGCAACGCCCCGGCGACCAGGCAACCGCGGTGGCTTTCCAGCTGCGGTTCAGCGATTGCCATCGCACCGCAGGCGGCATCCGCAGCGAACGTACGGGGAACCTGGCGTGGAGTGCCTTTCAACCGGTGCTGTCGGTGGCCTTTGTCGCCCCCGCCGATGCCGACGATCCACGGCTGGTCAAAGTGCAGGGCATCACCGGGATGGGCCTGCGCCTGACCGATGCCCTGGGCCGCGATGTACAGCTGGGCTCACGGGGCGAACCACTGTTTTTGGCCTTGGGCAGCAGTACCCGCACGTGGCATGTGCAGCCTACGCGCACCTCGGCGCCGCTGACCAGCGGGGCATTTCGCGCCGTGGTGGATTTCAGGCTCAATTATGATTAAGGGTAAAGCAATGGCTAAGGCAACCGGCGCACAGGCCATTCTGGCTGGCAGCCTGCTGTGGGCGGTCAGCCAGGGAGTGGCGGCCGATACCAATCTGATCATCCGGGCGCAAATCATCGCCCCTCCGCCGTGTGTCATTAACAGCGGGAGCACGCTCGATGTGCCTTTTGGCAATGACCTTCTGACATCACGGGTTGACGGGGTCAACTACCGTCGAGACGTGCCTTATACCGTGACATGCGACTCGCCCTTCAGCAACGCCATGACCCTGGAACTCAAGGGCACCGCCGCTGCGTTTGACAGTCGCGTACTGGTGACCCGCAAGACGGACCTGGGGGTAAAACTGTTCGCCAATGGTGCCGACTGGCCTCTGAATACGGCCGTGAGGTTTACCTACCCAAACTTTCCGATCGTGCAGGCGGTGCCTGTCAAGCGTGCGGGCAGCCGTCTGACAGGAGGGGCATTTGATGCCGCCGCCACCCTTGTCATCGAGTACCAATGAAGAGGAGCGATCCATGACCTGTTGGCAGCAGCGAGCGTTGTTCGCCTTGTGTTCCATCGGCCTTTGCAGCAGTGCGTCGGCCAACCTGACCTTCAGCGGAACACTGAACGAACCGCCACCCTGCACGATTGATGCAGGTAACACCATTGAAGTGGATTTTGGGGATGTCGGGGTCAAGCGGGTCGACGGTGTGAAATACCGTCGAGGGGTCGGCTACACCATCAGTTGTGCCCCCGCCACACTGCCATGGGTACTGAGGCTGAGTGTCAACGGCACGCCCACGGGCTTTGACGCCGCCGCCCTGCAAACCAGTGTGCCTGCGCTGGGCATTCGGCTCTTGCAGAATGACCAACCGTTTCTACTCAACACGCCACTGGACATCACCCTGTCGTCGCCACCGGCCCTGGAGGTGGTGCCCGTCAAACAGCCGGGGGCCACCCTGCCCCCCGCAAGGTTTACGGCGGTGGCCACGCTGTTGGCCGAATACGAGTAGGAGATCCGTCCATGGGACATGAAATGATGCATAAAGGATGGCCAAGGGCCGGGCTGGCCTTGCTGCTCAGCGTCGGCCTGATCCCCAAGGGGCTGGCGGCAGACAACCTGCGCATAAAGGGCAACCTGGTTGAAGAAGCCTGCACTATCCGCCCCGGCGACGAGGCAATCACCCTGGAACTCTGGGACCTGACCAGCAAGCACCTGTATATCAACACGCGTTCCCAGGGCAAGGGTTTCAAGCTGCACCTGGAGGATTGCAACACCACGGTCGGCAAGACCGTCACCATCACCTTCGGCGGCCGGGAAAACCCGGCGCTGCACGGGTTGCTTGCGCTGGATGCCGGGAGTGGCGCCTCGGGTATTGGCGTGGGCATCGAGACACCGGGCAATAAGCCTTTGCCGCTCAATACCGTCAGCGACGAACAGGTGTTGAGTGATGGCAGCAATGTCATCGAACTCAAGGCCTACGTCCAGGGTGAGCCGAATGCCATCCGGGATCAGACCATTGGCCATGGTCCCTACACCGTGACCTCCACTTTTACGCTGGATTATCCGTAATTCATCCGCTCAAAAACCAAACTCACAGGCTTTCAGGTCAGCCAGGTTTGCACGGACTGTTTGTTCGCTGGCCTGGCCCTGCCTACAGAAGCAACGAGAGATCAAAATGAAACGACTCTTTGGAGCCATTGGGCTTCTCCTGTTGATCAGCGTTAGTACGACCGCACGGGCTGTCGATTGTCGGGTCAATGGCGGTGAGTGGGCGCGTGTCACCCATCTGACCGTCCCCGTAGAAGTGCGACTCGATACAGATCGCGTGAGGATTCTGATGGAGGGCGCTCGGCTCGAATGCCGATTTACCGCAGGAGCAGGCCCGGTTTGGGGTGAGGACTACTGGGAAACCGGGAATGCCTCAGGGACGCCTTGGACATCCGGCCCCAAATTCACCGCCGAAAGGAGCGGCTTGCGCATCAATGGCGCGTTCCTCAATACCCCGGTCCCGTCGGGTATACGGGTGGCGACCATGCCCAACAACGGGGTCGGCTACCCGATCAATATCACCCCCTACATCCTGGTGCGTAACGATCCAACCAACCCAATCGACGTGCGGACAGGCGACACCCTCGGCCTGTTACGCCTCACCAGTTCAAATAATTTCGACGCCACCCGGCCACAACTCACGGTCACATATACGGCGGCCAACAACTTCACCATCTCCCCGTCAACCTGCACGATCAACAATAACAACCCGATCGAGATCAACTTCGGCGATGTACACCAAAGGGCTATCGGCACCGATCCGCTGACTACCACCATCCGCCGAGACCGCAGGCTCACCTACGCCTGCCCGGACCCGGGGATTACCACGCCGATCACCATTACCTACAAAGGCATCCCATCGTCGTTCAACGCCAATCTGCTGGTGATGAGCAACCCGGATGTCGGCACCGCACTCGTGCGGGGTGGAGCGCCAGTCCAGGTCGGTGGCGCCTTCCTGTCCCGTATCACCAATAGCGTGGGAGGCGACGATGTGACGTTCACCCTGGTCCGGCGAGCCGGCTCCCTGCCTACCCCGGGCCCCGTAAGCGGCAGCGGCGTGCTTGTGATGGGCGTGCCGTGACACACCCTGGAGGCCAAGGCGCAAGCCATCTTGTGCGCACCGTCACAGGCGCGCCAGGTGGCAGTTCGTTATACTCTTGCGCCAACGCCCCACGACTGTGTCAGCGCCCCTCCAACCCCTACGACGACGACTCAATTCATGAACAAGATCCTGGCACTGACTTCGCTGCTGGCCCTCGCGGGCTGCACCACCACTTCCGACATTTACCTGAAAAACGGCGAACAAGGCCTGACCATCGATTGCTCAGGCGAGGCCAACTCCTGGGCCAGTTGCTATGAAAAAGCCGATGCCTCCTGCGCCGGCACCGGTTACCGCATCGTGGGGACCGAAGGCACGCCGGCCCTGAAGGAAAGCGACAAGACCCTGGGCGCCGATGTGGGTAACTTCAAGGGCCGCAGTGTGGTGGTGGTCTGCAAATAGCCCGGGCGGCTACATGTGGATCTCGGCGAACTTGATGCCAAGGCTGCGAATGGTGTCGATCAGATCATCGAGCTTCTCAAAGGATTCGACCTCGTCCTGGTCATCCACCAGGAAAAAGCTGCGCCCGCCGCTTTTCTTGAAAAAAACAATCCATTCCCCCGAATTGGCTGGATTTTGGATCACATGGGTCGCAGAGATGTGACCCTCTGCATGCCGTTCTCTGACGCATTCACGTTTCATACTTGGTTTTCCAGAATGACAATGCCGCGCAAACCCGGGGTTTGCGCGGCATTTTTTGTGGTCAACCCATAGTTTAACGGATGCCTTGGCCAATCAGTACGCCATCGACCGTTTGCCCATACAGATTCACACCGTCATTGGCGTGGAACTTGATGCGGGTTTTCTCCACCGAGCCGTCCACCAGACGCGGATCCTGCGGGCGCTCGTGGCGGTTGACGTAGGCCGCGACGTCCCAGGCCTGCTGGTCGGTCAAGCTACCGGCCTTGCCCAGCGGCATGTTGTGCTTGATAAAAGAGGCCGCCGTGTTGATCCGGTGCATGCCGGCGCCCCAGTTGTAGGAGTCCTTGCCCCACAGCGGTGGCATCACGTAGCTGTCGCCCACCTTCTGCCCCTGCCCTTCGGCGCCATGGCACACCGCACACTGTGCCTTGTACACCTGGGCCCCCTGCGCCAGGTTGTAGCCTTTGGCCGGTGGCGGCACCTCGGGGTAGCCACGCCCCGGCAGTTCCACGCCCAATGGCGCCTTGCTCGCCAGCCAGTAGGCATACACCGACAGCGCGGTAATCTCATGGCTATCTGCCGCCGGTGGCTTGCCACCGTTCATGCTGAACTGGAAACAGCCCTGCAGGCGCTCGGCGAACGTGTTGACCTTGTCATTCTTCTTTCGATAGGCCGGGTACATCGGGTACGCCCCCCACAGCGGCGCCGAATTGGCCAGGCGCCCCTGATCCAGGTGGCAATTGCTGCAATTGAGGCCATTGCCGACAAACTGCGGGGCCAGGCGCTTGGTGTCGACGAACAATGCATAGCCCTGCTTCACCAGCTTGCCGTAGGCGTTGTCGGGCAGTTCGCTTTCCTGGGGCGGCTGGAACGCCGTTGCGACGGGAACGGCCGCCGGCACCTGCAATTGCGACTGATCTTCCATGGCAATCGGAGCGGCCAACACCGGCCCGCCGATCAACACGGCCAGCATGGGTGCAAATGACAGGTTCTTCATGGCTTGACCTCCTGGCCAGGCAAGGCGGCGAAGTAGCTGGCAATCCCCTGCACTTCATCATCCGTGAGGGATTTGGCCACATGCCCCATCAGGTCATTGGGATCATTGTGCCGGGTGCCACTGCGCCAGGCGTTGAGCTGGGAGACCAGGTAGGCGGCAGATTGCCCGGACAGCGGCGGGAACGCTTCGCCAACGCCGACACCTGACGGGCCATGGCAGCTGACACACGCAGGAATCGACCGCTCCCAGGCGCCTTGCAGCGCAAGCTTTTCGGCAGGGTTGGTGGGGGTAGCGCTGCGATGGCCGGCTTGCACGGCCGGCGCCGGCATCGCCGCCAGTGTCTGGGTCACCGCCGCGATTTCTTCCTCGGTCAGCGCCTTGGCCAGCGATGTCATCACCGGGTGGCTGCGCGCGCCACTTTGGAAGTCATGCAGTTGCTTGCTCAGGTAGGCCGCCGACAACCCCGCCAGCCGCGGGAAACCCGCAGCGGCCAACCCCAGGCCATCGGCGCCATGGCACGCCATGCACGCCGCCGCGCCAGGCTGCGCGCCCCCTTCACTGAATACCTTTTTGCCTTCCAGCGCCTGCGCGCTGCCGAGCATGAGCAGCAGGGCGCCACCCATCAACACTCTCTCCACAGACATCATCACGACTCCATTTTTATAGTTATATGCTTAGACCTACAATGCATAAGCATACAAATGGTAGGGTAATGAGCTGACAGTCACAACCGCCGCGTAGGAAATTTCAGGCAATAAAAAGCCCGGCACTGCAAGCGCAGGCCGAGCTTTTCGATCGGAGTTGATCGCGTATGAATGGCGCGTGGACTCAGCCGGAAATACAGTCTTCCGCAGCTTTCTTCACGTCACCCGGACGGATCGGCACATTGGACATGCTCTCGTAGAGCTTGATGCTGCTCCCGCTGGAACGGTCTTCAATCTCGAAAATAGCCGATGGGTCAGCCGAGAATTTTTGCGGCACAATCACGCGCACGCCTTCCTTATGGGGCTCGATCTGCGACGGACGCCGGGTCGACGACAGTTTCTGCACCACACAGGCCGCGTATTCCTGCGGTTTTTTCCCGGAGATGACCGCCAGGGTTGGCGGTGTCTGCTTGATGTCCGACACCGAAGCACATCCACCTATTGCCAGGGCCAGAACCAATACACTCCACTTCATACAAAACCTCCGATAAAGATCCTACGACAGCGGAGATGGTATTTTTCTCCCGCCCACGTAGGATTTATCCCTGATATATCGGTAAATAACTGTTTTAAATTGTCGAAGACGTCGACGACGACCCGATAATAAACGTGCTGGGGCTGATAAACTCCATCTTAACCTACGTATCGTTCTGATTTTTCAGAAAAAGCCCTTCTGGAGACACCCCCATGAAATTCATCCACCAGCGTGAACACTTGAACGAAGGGGACATTGTTGTCATTGAATGCTCGCAAACCTGCAATATCCGCCTGATGAGCGATGCGAATTTTCGCAGTTTCAAAAATGGCGGTCGCCACACCTATCACGGTGGCGCATTCGACACGTTCCCGGCCAAGATCACCGCCCCCAGCACCGGGTTCTGGAACATTACCCTGGATGTGGTGACGCGCCGCGCCATCAGCGTTACCCGCAAGCCGGCCTTGTCCCATAAAATCCGCATTGTCCGCCGCACCAGCAGCAAACTCAGCTGATTGCGCCGCCTTACGCCACAGGAATGCCCGTGAACCAGACCACTAAATACGTCATCAAATACAAGCTCAACGGCGAACGCCGTTTTGAATTTGCCCAATTGCAGTCGGCCAGCACTGAAGAAGCCCAAGCAGCCTTGGCGAAAATCCACGAGGCCAGTGACCAAATCACTGAAATCACCGTGAGCAAGGCCCTGTAAACCCTCACCAGCAGCGGAGTGATTGTGCAACATGGACCCGCATTCCACCGGCGACCTGTTCAGCGACGAGGCCCTGCAACAACCGGCCCGTCGCGAGCAAATCGGCGAACAATCCTACGTCCTCAGGGGCTATGCCCTGCCCTGGCTTGAGCGTGTCTTGCCCGAGTTGCGCGCGGTCCTGGCCCAGTCCCCCTTCCGCCATATGGTCACCCCCGGGGGCTTTACCATGTCGGCGGCCCTAAGCAGTTGTGGCGAACTGGGCTGGACCACCACCACCCAGGGCTATCGCTACAGCCCGCTTGACCCCGAACGCCAGCAACCCTGGCCGGGCATGCCGCCCATACTGCACGAGCTGGCGATCGATGCTGCCAGCGCCGCAGGCTTCGACGCCTTTGCGCCCGACGCCTGCCTGATCAACCGCTATGTACCGGGCGCCCGGATGTCGCTGCACCAGGACAAGAACGAGCGCAACTACAATGCCCCCGTGGTTTCAGTGTCCCTGGGGCTGCCGGCGGTGTTTCTGTTTGGCGGCCATCAGCGCAGTGACAAGACGCAGAAAATCTCGTTGTTCCATGGCGACGTGGCGGTCTGGGGCGGCGTCGATCGCCTGCGCTACCATGGCGTGCAGCCGATCAAGCCAGGCGTGCACCCGCGCATGGGGCCGCAACGGATCAACCTGACGTTTCGCACGGCCGGCTGACCCGGTGAATTCAACCGCAAGCAACGGAGTGTCCGGGCGGGCGCCGATGATTATCCTGGCCACTGATCCATTGCCGAGCGACTGCCATGAGCACTGAAGATGATCTGCGCTGGGCGGCCATTGTCGCCCGTGACGCCACGGCCGACCTGAGCTTCGTCTACGGGGTCAAGACCACGGGTGTGTATTGCCGCCCCAGCAGCAGCGCACGCCAGCCGCTGCGCAAAAACGTCGAGTTTTTCGACACACCGCAGCAAGCCGAAGCCGCCGGTTACCGCCCCAATAAGCGCACCTCGGCCGACCAGACCCAGGTTGCGCAACGCCATGCGCACCTGGTCGCCGCCGCCTGCCGCCATATCGAACAGGCCCAGGCCTTGCCCTCCCTGGAAGACCTGGCCAACGGCGCCGGCCTGAGCCCGTTCCACTTCCACCGGGTGTTCAAGACCCTGACCGGGCTGACGCCCCGGGGCTATGCCCGCGCCCATCGCTCGCGCAAGGTCAGGGCCCACCTGCAGGACAATCAGTCGGTAACCGATGCGCTGTACGACGCCGGTTTCAACTCCAACAGCCGCTTTTATGCGTCCGCCGACCAGTTGCTGGGCATGAAGCCCAGCGACTACAAGGCCGGTGGCACCCATAACGATATTCACTTTGCCGTCGGCGAGTGTTCCCTGGGGGCGATTCTGGTAGCGCAGAGCAATCGCGGGGTGTGTGCGATCCTCCTGGGGGATGACCCGGACCGGTTGGTGCGCGACCTGCAGGACCAGTTCCCGCAGGCCAATGTGATCGGCGCCGACCCCGGTTTTGAACAATTGATTGCCCAGGTGGTGGGGTTTATCGAAGCACCCGCCCTGGGCCTGGACCTGCCCCTGGACCTGCGCGGCACGGCCTTCCAGGAACGGGTCTGGCAGGCGCTGCGGGAAATCCCAGTGGGCAGCACCGCCAGCTATGCCGAGATTGCCCAGCGCATCGGCGCGCCCAGTGCCTTTCGCGCCGTCGCCCAGGCGTGCGGCGCCAATCGCCTGGCCGTGGCGATTCCCTGTCACCGTGTGGTGCGCAGCGATGGCCATCTGTCGGGCTACCGCTGGGGCGTGGAGCGCAAGCAGCAGTTGCTCCAGCGCGAGGGGCATACCCCGCCTGAACAGGCGCCGGCGTCTACTGAATAAAACAGGCTGGCCTTGCCCCGGCGGCCTCTGTTAAAAGTGCCGGGCAGCCCTTCCTGAGCGTTACACCCTGGAGAAGCGATCCATGAGCACCTGGCCAGACACCCGTATTCTTGACCTGTTGGGCATTGAACTGCCGATCATCCAGGCGCCCATGGCTGGCAGCACCAGCCCGCAGATGGTGATTGCCGCCAGCCAGGCCGGCGCCCTGGGCTCCATGCCGGCGGCCACCTTGAGCCTCGAACAACTGCGCCAGGCGCTGAGCACCATTCGCCAGGCCAGTGCCGGACCGTTGAACGTCAATTTCTTCTGCCATCAGCCGCCGGCCCCCAACCCCGAGCATGATCGCCAGTGGAAAGCTCTGCTGGAGCCCTACTACCGTGAGCTGGGTGCCGACTTTGAGGCGCCCACGCCGGTTTCCAACCGCGCACCGTTCGACAATGCCAGTTGCGAAGTGGTGGAAGAGTTGCGCCCCGAAGTGGTCAGTTTCCACTTTGGCCTGCCGGAAAAAGCGCTGCTGGAGCGGGTCAAGGCCACCGGGGCGAAAGTGTTGTCGTCCGCCACCACCGTCGAAGAGGCGATCTGGCTGGAGCAGCACGGCTGCGATGCCATCATCGCCATGGGTTATGAAGCCGGGGGGCATCGCGGGATGTTTCTCAGCGAGCGCCTTAGCAGCCAGATCGGGACCATGGCCCTGGTGCCGCAGATCGTCGATGCGGTCAGCGTGCCGGTGATCGCCGCCGGCGGGATTGGCGATGCGCGGGGGATCGTCGCCGCCCTCGCCCTCGGCGCTTCAGCGGTGCAGATCGGCACTGCCTACCTGTTCACGCCCGAAGCCACTATCACGCCCTCCCACCACCAGGCCTTGCACAGCGCCCAGGCCAGCGAGACGGCCCTGACCAATCTGTTTACTGGGCGCCCGGCGCGCGGGATTATCAACCGGCTGATGCGCGAGGTTGGGCCAATCAATCCAACGGCGCCGACCTTCCCCCTGGCCGGCGGTGCCTTGATGCCTCTGCGCGCCAGGGATGAAGCAGGCTTCAGCAGCCTGTGGGCAGGCCAGGCCGTTGGCCTGAAGCACGCCCTGTCTACGGCGCAACTGACACGCCAACTGGCCGCGCAAGCGCACGCCCAGTTGACCCGGCAACCGGCCTAGAGTGGCACCGGCTCGGCGGTTTCAAGCCCGCTGAGCCGGCGTTCATGTGCCGGGCTGAGCACCATGAAACGCTGCTGCCGCAAGGCGCTGATACCGTACACAATCCGTGCAAACAGCTCGTTGCTGTCTTCATACGGCTGGCAGGTCATGATCAAGGCAAACAACCCCTCGGCCTGGCGCGCCACCTGCATTCCACGGATAAACTCCAGGCCGATGGCGAACAGGGGCTGGCCGCTGGTGATCGACAACTGTTCATAATCGGCATGCCGTAGATGATGGACCTGGCGCTCCTTGCCCTTGGCCAGGGCAGCATGCAATGGGTCCAACACGGCCCTCAGGCACAGATCGAGGCTGGCCTGGTTACCCGAGGCATAGCGTTCGATCTCTGTCTTGAGCAGCCCCCGCCAGTGTTCATCCTCTTGGCCCGCGCGGGTGGCGATCCAGTCGACACAATCAACTACCGCGTTTTGCGTCACCGCTATCGGGCTGTCCACCCCCACCTGCAACGCATCCAGGTGCAGCAACGCACTGCGCACCAGCCCCGCCTCCTCAGCGACCACGCCGTCCATGAGTTCGCGGTAGCCTTCCATCGCCTCTGCGCGCCAGGCGTGTAAAAAGCCCAGCAGTTGAACGCGCAAGTCACCAATATTGCTCACCCCGATGCTGGCGCGCAGTATCTGCTCTGGCTCGCTGATCAAACCGTTGAGTGTGCTGACCTGCATCAGCAGTTCATCCTGATTGAACGCACCCGGACCGCCTTCGGTGACACTTGAGCCGAGCGCGGGCACGGAGGTGCGCTGTCGGAAAACCCCCGTCCACAATCGCGACAATTGGCTTTCCAGCAAGGGGATAAACCGTGAAGGCAAAGAGATAAGGCGATAGTTGCCCGTATTGAAAAAATGCCCCCAACTGATGCCCAAAGGAAACATTGCATCAATCTCATAGCTGGCCCTGGCAAGATGCTCGTACCCTTTGCACACCACCAGCTTGTCTTGCAGTGGCAGCAGCGAGCGCAGGTGCTCCTGCCAACTGTCAAAGGAGCCAAAGTAGGCACGCCCTTGGGCCTCGGAGTCCAGCCGGGACATGGCCATATCCAATACCGCCGTATCCCCCCGATTCCTGAGAGACAACGCAAAATGCCCGCGCGGTCGGTCATCGTGGGGCTCGGCAAAAATCAATACGCCGATCGCCTGGATGTCCCAGGACTTGTTCTGCAGATAGTCCGCACATTGTTTCGATAACATATAACTTGAGGCGCTCGAATCTTGAAGCGCACTGCGCAGTGCCGAGAGGTTGAGCCCCTCGCGCAAGGTTTTTTCCAGCCGATCGCGCAGTTCGCGCAACTCTTCAGGGCTGCGCATAAACAGATCGGACTCACTCTCCAGCTCCAGCTTGAAGGGCAGATCCGCAGAGGAGTGCCGGGTCAGCAGCGGGACAAAGGTTTTGGCGGCCTGGGTCGACTGCTTCAAGACCAGCCGCAGTTTTTTCCTGACAAGTGTGATATCCGCTCCCAGATCAACCAGCCCCAGCAGCACCCCCAACTTGCACTCCTGTACATAAGCCGCGTAGTCCGCAGGGCGGTCGGCCTGCTGCCCAAGCCAGTAACTGGTACTGGCGTCGCCTATATTCGCCAACAACCGTGCAGCGCCGGCCAGCATCAACCCGCCAACCCCCGTCAAGCTGCCGACAGCGGCAATCACCAGGCCGGCAACCGCTCGCAAGGCCGACCTGAACAGCTGGGTCCGTGCCCTTCGGCGTTCTTCGTTGGAAGAAAACACCACGTAATTCATCTGCTGCTTGATTTCATCAATGGCCACTTGCAGCAAGGCACTGTTGATATCGGCTGTCTCGCGAAACGATACCGGCTCAGGCGGATGGCGGCGGTAATGGTAGCCATAGCGGTTCTTCCGGGGATAAAAGTCGCTACGGGTGATACTGGTTTTTTCCGGGAACGGAAGATGCTGTGTCATGAACGCCACCAACGCATCACTGGGCTGACCGGCGACGGTACTCGGTTCCCACTTCGCCCACGTCAGCTCTTCCATGTTCAGTGATACCAGCAAGGCCTTTTGCGAGCTGTGCTTGAGCACAAAGACATTGGGTATGGCCTTGTCGTTGAATAACAACAGCCGGGGCTTTAATTCGCCATGCAAAAACGCAAAGGCGCACTCGCGCAACGCCAGGTCTTTCTCGCTGTCATCGGCCAGGAACCGACCGACCCTGACCCTGGCCAACGCATTACAGGTGTCATTGAATAACTGCTTGTACTCCAGGCCGTTAAACAGGTTGTTGATATCGGCGAAGAACTCGCTCAACAGGCTATCCCTCAACCCATCCAGTGCTTTTACTTCGGCCGCCGACAGTGCCTGGTTGCGCAGTTGCACGGAGGCGACGGTCTCCTGCAAAAAAGCAATGCGCTGAGGCTCGCCCACCAGGATCTGGTTAAACGAGAAGTAGCGGTATCGAGGCGGAACATACGCAGTGAAATGCGGCGAATAGACCGCATGCCCCACTTGGTACTTGTACCTGAACGCCGTCTGGGCCCTGAAGTCCTGCTGGGTTGACTCAGGCAACCCTGACTTCGCCAGGCTGCGGTCGATCAGTGTCTTGACATAGTTGCTGGTCAACTCCCCCACCCCAAGCCCCGCCAACAGCGCATCCCATTTCTGCCAGGATTTGGTGGCCACCGGAAGGGTTCTGCCGGAGGTAAAGTCTTCAGTCCACTGCGCCATTTCAAAGGGCAGCAGACGAATGTCGACAGCCATCTGCGTGGCATCGCACCTGAAGAACCAGCTGTTTTCCTGGTCTCTGGCCGGGCGGACGACGCCGTCCTGATTCAACACGCCGTAGGTCAGCCACGGGCAACAGTAGCTGAGGTAGATCCCCACGTAATACCACCAACGGTCCCGTGGCCAGAACGCTGGCGGAACCTTGATCACATACCTTGTGCGCGAGCCGCCCGGGATATTGTTGATCGTGACGTCCACAACCTGATCCGCCTCGATATTATCGCCAGGCAACGGTAAAGGCTTGCGCGCCCAGCGCGGGTAGATCCCGATGTCGACATCCAACACCGGTTCTTTGAAGCGCTTGAGCCATAGGCTGTTTTGGGCGGCGTTTGCGGAATAACTGAAATGGTCCCCACTCCTGACCCCTATGTGCATGCCTGGCCACTGCCCACTGATCATTTTTGGCCATTTGCTGGCCCCCCGTTCGCTCGGCGTCACCTCAAACCAGATCTCTGCCAGCAAGCGCTTGCTCACTCCCCAGACCGATAACAGCACCACCTCGCTCTTGAGCACCGCCCTGTCCGGCAACTCCAGATCCTGCCTGAGCATCTCGTCCTCGCTGCGTTGACCGGCGATGCGGATACTGCTCAAAAAAAACCGCGTAGCCGTCAGCTCCTGAGCCAAGGCGCCATAAAACTCCGGCATCTGCACGCTCGTCTTCACATTGCCTTCCGGTTGCCCCTTGCCATAAAAGCTGCGCCAGGGGTATCGATCCGTGAGGATGTGCCACAAAGGCACCTCCTCGCGCCGCACAATAAGCGGCGAACTGCCATCAGTCTCGAACTCATCAAATACCCTGAACTCCACCGGCAACATTGAGCGGGTGTTGATCAGTTGCCTGGCACTGGGCTCAAGCGTTGAAGCATCCAGCACACGTTCAAGCCAGTTTCGGACGTAGGCTTCACTGTTCCATCGTTCATCTGCCTGACTGTCTATGTAGGCGTATTCCTTTTCCATGCCCTTGTTCCTTCAGAGTCCTGTCACCGTCACGATTGGCGACGACAACGGCGAACTATCAGGGCTTGCACCGCGCCTGGCTGTAGGGGCCGTTTGGCAAGCGCGTGGAGAAAGGTCAGCCCGAGCCCCCCCACAAATCCCCAGGCAGGTCTGGGCCGTTGATTTTCCTTGCCATTTTTTCGCTATATACCTATACATACAGCGCCTGCCCCCAGAGCGCCGCTCCCGTGTCGGGCGTCTCGATCCCCACCTTTCATGCGGAGCCGTTCCTGATGTTCAGTCCCTCTCGCTTTATCCCAACGTGCCTGGCCACGCTGGTGACCCTGTTCGCCGCCACGCAGGCCCTGGCCGACGAAGTGCAAGTGGCGGTCGCCGCCAACTTCACCGCCCCCATCCAGGCCATTGCCGCCGACTTCAAAAAAGACACCGGGCACACCCTGGTCGCCGCCTACGGGGCCACTGGGCAGTTCTATACCCAGATCAAGAACGGCGCGCCGTTTGAAGTGTTCCTCAGCGCCGACGACACCACCCCACAAAAGCTCGAAAGCGAAGGGGATACGGTCAAGGGCTCGCGCTTTACCTATGCCGTGGGCACCTTGGCGCTGTGGTCGGCCAAGGACGGTTATGTGGACACCCAGGGCGCGGTACTGGCGAAAAATCAATACCAGCATTTGTCCATCGCCAACCCGAAAGCCGCCCCCTACGGCCTCGCGGCCACCCAGGTGCTGGCCAAACTGGGCCTGGCCGAACAGGTCAAGGGCAAGCTGGTAGAAGGCCAGAACATCACCCAGGCCTATCAGTTTGTGTCCACCGGCAATGCCGAGTTGGGGTTTGTCGCCTTGTCGCAGATCTATAAAGACGGCAAAGTCAGCAGCGGCTCGGCGTGGATCGTTCCCGGCCAGATGCATGACCCGATCAAACAGGACGCGGTAATCCTCAACAAAGGCAAGGACAACCCGGCTGCCAAGGCACTGGTTGACTACCTCAAGGGGCCAAAAGCCGCCGCCATTATCAAATCCTACGGTTATCAACTGTAAATGCCGCTATCGAGTGCCGACTTCTCCGCCATCTGGCTGACCCTGAAACTGGCGTCGCTGACCACGGCGATCCTGCTGGTCATCGGCACTCCGATTGCCCTGTGGCTGTCGCGCACCCGCTCCTGGTGGCGCGGCCCCATCGGCGCAATCGTGGCCCTGCCGCTGGTGCTGCCACCGACGGTGATTGGCTTCTACCTGCTGCTGACCATGGGGCCCCATGGTTACCTTGGGCAGTTCACCCAATGGCTGGGCCTGGGCACCCTGACCTTCAGCTTCGCCGGCCTGGTGATTGGCTCGGTGATCTATTCCATGCCGTTTGTGGTGCAACCGTTGCAGAACGCGTTCTCGGCCATCGGCAGTCGCCCCCTGGAAGTCGCCGCCACGCTGCGGGCCAATCCCTGGGATACCTTTTTCACGGTGATCCTGCCCCTGGCTCGCCCCGGGTTTATCACCGCCTCGATCCTCGGTTTTGCCCATACCGTGGGCGAGTTTGGCGTGGTGCTGATGATCGGCGGCAATATCCCCGACAAGACCCGGGTGGTCTCGGTGCAGATCTACGACCACGTCGAAGCCATGGAATACGCCCAGGCCCACTGGCTGGCCGGGGCCATGGTGGTGTTTTCTTTCCTGGTGTTGCTGGCGCTCTACTCCAGCCGTAAAACCAAAGCGGGCTGGAGCTGATGTCGATGATCGAGGTGCGCCTGCAACTGCAGTATTCCGGGTTTGCCCTGGACGTGGACCTGAAGCTGCCGGGGCGTGGCGTCACCGCGCTCTACGGGCACTCGGGCTCGGGCAAGACCACCTGCCTGCGCTGCATCGCCGGGCTGGAGCGGGCCGGCGAGGGTTTTGTGCAAATCAACGAGCAGGTCTGGCAAGACAGCCGCAACGGCGTGTTTGTGCCGCCGCACAAACGCGCCTTGGGCTATGTGTTTCAAGAGGCCAGCCTGTTTCCCCACCTGTCGGTGCTGGCCAACCTGGCGTTCGGCCTCAAGCGTATCCCCAGGGCCCAGCGCCGCGTGGACATGGCCCAGGCCACACAACTGCTGGGCATCGGCCACCTGCTCGATCGCCACCCCCAGCACCTGTCCGGCGGTGAACGCCAGCGCGTCGGCATCGCCCGCGCCCTGCTCACCAGCCCGCAGTTGCTCCTGATGGACGAGCCCCTGGCCGCCCTCGACAGCCAGCGCAAAAGCGAAATCCTGCCGTACCTGGAGCGCCTGCACGACCAACTGGAAATCCCGGTGCTGTACGTCAGCCATGCCCAGGATGAAGTGGCGCGCCTGGCCGATCACATTGTGTTGCTCAGCGAAGGCCGAGCCCTGGCCAGCGGCCCGATCGGCGAAACCCTGGCGCGGCTCGACCTGCCGCTGGCCCTGGGCGACGATGCCGGCGTGGTGATCGACGGCACGGTCAGCGGCCACGACGCCCACTATCAATTGCTGACCCTGCAACTGCCCGACAGCCCCCTGCAAATGCGCGTCGCCCACACGGCGCTGGCCCCGGGCCAACACTTGCGGTTCAAGGTGCGCGCCCGGGATGTCAGCCTCAGCCTGCAACCCGGGGCGCACAGCAGTATCCTCAACTGCTTGCCGGTGACCGTGACCCAGGAGATCCCCGCCGATAACAGCGCCCATGTGCTGGTGCGGCTCGACGCGGCAGGCACGCCGTTGCTGGCGCGGATCACCCGTTATTCGCGGGACCAGTTGCGCGTGCATCCCGGCCAGGTGCTGTGGGCGCAGATCAAGGCAGTTGCGGTACTGGCGTAGGAAAAATTACCGAACTGGGTTAGGCTGGCAATCCCTTCCAACCGCAGGACGACCGCCGACGTGAACAACTAAGCCTTCCAACATGTAAACGCAACGAGCCGCCTGGCGCGCTTGTTGGCTTGTGCCACATTGTTCTGGAGGTGCTGATGACTGACGTCAACCGGCTGCCTGTACTTGTTTCCTTGCATCACGTGGGTTTTCAGTTCGCCAATGGCGAGATTTTGCTGGAAGACCTCAACCTGTCTATCGATCACACCCCGACCGGGATTGTCGGCCGTAATGGTATGGGCAAAAGCGTGTTGGCGCGCTTGCTGGCCGGCGTGCTTGTGCCGTCTTACGGCGTTATCAAAGCCTCGGCCCGTATCGCCTATGTCCCACAAACCCTTGCGCTGTTACCGGGGCAGACCGTGGCCCAGGCCAGCGGCTGCGCCGAGACCCTGGCGGCCCTGGAGCGCCTGACCAGGGGCGACGCGCAGGCTGAAGACCTGGAACTGATCGATGATCGCTGGGACCTGGCCGAACGCCTGCGCCAGGCCCTGGACGGCGCCGGCCTGGCCGGGATCAGCCCCGCCCAGCCCGCCGCACAGCTCAGCGGCGGCCAACTGGCCAGGGTCGCCCTGATTGGCGCCCTGCTGGGTGCGCCGCAGTTGCTGATTCTCGACGAACCCACCAACCACCTCGACAACGCCGGCCGCGACTGGCTGTTAGCGACCCTCGCCACCTGGCGCGGCGGCCTGGTGGTGGTCAGCCATGATCGGCGCCTGCTCAATACCCTGGGCCGGATCATCGAACTGTCCCCCCTCGGGGCCCGGCTCTATGGCGGCAACTATGATGATTACCGTGCCCAGCGTGACGCCCAGCAACACGCCGCCCAGGCTGCCCTGGAGCATGCCCGGCTGGATCGCCGGCGCGAGCACCAGCGCCTGAAAAAGGACCTCGACAGCTTCCAGCGCCACGCCGCAAGCGCCCGTAAACATGCCGAGACGGCCAACGTCGATGCCTTCACCAAGTCCCGCTGGAAAGGTGCCGCCAACGAAATCGTCAGCCATGTGCGCAGCGCCCATGTGCAGCACAAACACGCCCTGAATGAACGCGTGCGCTCGGCCCACGAACGGGTGGTGGACGAAACGCCGACCTTCCTCGCCTTGCCCGGCACACTACTGCCCGCAGGTCGCCAGGTGGTGACCCTGGTCGACAGCCAGTTGCCCTGGCTCGACCCCTGCGCGCCGAGCACCTTTCTCAACGCCAGCCTGTGTGGCCCGGTCCGGGTCGCCATCAAGGGCCCGAACGGTTGCGGCAAGTCCACCTTGCTCAAGCTGCTGGCGGGCCAATGGCAGCCCATCAGCGGCGAATGCACGGTGCATGTGCCCTGCGCCTACCTCGACCAACAGTTGACGCTGCTCGATGACCGGCAATCGATCGTCGAACAACTCAAACGGATGGGCACTCCCCTGGCCGAAGCCGAGCTGCGCACGCGCCTGGCCCTGTTGCAACTGGACGCCTTGCGCGTGACCCAACCCATCGGCCAACTCAGCGGCGGCGAGCGGTTGAAGGCGGCCATGGCCCTTGCCTTATGGCGCAAGACCCCGGCGCAACTGCTGCTTCTGGATGAGCCCACCAACCACCTGGACCTGGAATCCGTCATGGCCTTTGAGCAGGCCTTGCAAGGGTTTGCCGGCGCGCTGCTGGCCGTCTCCCATGACGCAGCGTTTCTCCAGGCGCTCAAGCCGACTCACGTGCTGACGTGGACGGCCACGGGGTGGCGCTTGGAGGTCAATTGAAGGCGGTGCGCCAAATCATTGCAGTCGCCACAAAAGCGTCCTACGGTAGTGGCCGGATAATTGCCTTGAGGAACCTTTCGCCGTGCTGCCCTCCTCCCTTAAACCCACGGTCAATACCGCCCTGCAGCACCAGCACAAATGGCGCGGTCGTGTCGGATTGACCTTGGTCGCCAGCCTCTCGGTGCTGGCCGGCATGACCGACGCCATCGGTTTTATGGCCAGTGGCGATTTTGTCTCGTTCATGAGCGGCAACACCACGCGCCTGGCCGTGGCGATCAGTGAGGGCGACCTGGGGCTGACCGGTCGTCTCACGCTGTTGGTGGCGACCTTTATCCTGGGCAACGCGCTGGGCGTGATCATCAGCCGTGTCAGCAAGCGCCATGCGCTGCCGCTGTTGTTGTGCATCGCCACGCTGTTGTGCGGGGCGGCGGCGTGGCCGATGGCCGAGCCGTTGCCGGCAGTGCTGGCGGCGATCATTGCCATGGGCATGCTCAATGCGGCGGTGGAACAGGTCAATGGTTTGCCCGTGGGGCTGACTTACGTGACGGGGGCGCTGTCGCGTTTCGGTCGGGGGCTGGGGCGCTGGATGCTGGGGGAACGCCGTAATGGCTGGCGGGTGCAGTTGATTCCCTGGGCCGGGATGTTTGTCGGCGCAGTGATCGGCGCCTTGCTGGAGCATCAGCTGGGGATCAGGGCCCTGCTGGTCAGCGGCCTGCTGTCGGCACTGCTGGGCCTGGCGTCCCTGAAGATTCCGCGGCGTTGGCACTTGGGGTATATGCCACGCTGAAAAGATGCCCGCCCGACATTCAGGCCTCGACATCCATGTGCTGGTAAAGAGCCATAAAGTCGGGCGAGCGCTGGCATATTAAGGCAAAGCCGGCGGTGTGTCCGCCGGGGTATTTCTGAAGAAATATGCGGAAACAACTTACAGGCAGGTCGCCGCTGCGGCCAGGCGGCGTTTGGCCGCGAAATTATCGGCGGCGGCGTAGTAACTGACGGTGGTGCTGCTACCGGCACTGCGTACATCGACAAAGTAGTCACCGCTAGTAGTGTAGACCGTATGGCCCCCGCCTGGCGCCGGCTCCATAAAACCACCGGCATCGACACCGAACACCGCCTCGTCCTGCCAGCCGAACTGGATGCACTGGGCCACGACCAACGCGGCCTTGTCTGACGCCAGGGTTTTATAGGGCGCGCCAGCGCGTGCATCTTTCATCTTCGCCCCTGCGCAACCGGCCAGCGCCGCCAGGACCAACGCACCTATCACCACCATCCGCATGCCATCGCCTCCTTGAAAAAAACGCGACTGTAGCACTGCCTACCACAACCAGCGAAACAGATAGAACAGCGCCATGCTCGACAGCACCGTGGTCAACACACTACGGGTCCAGAACATCAAGGCCACGGCACAGACACCGGCCAGCAGGTAGGGGTTGGTGGGGCTCAGGTTGAGCCTGTGCTCGGCCAGGAAAATGATCGGCCCGCAAATCGCCGTCAACATGCCGGGCACCGCAAAACCGAGAAACTCCCGGGCGCCGCGGTTCAGGCGCACCGGCAAGCGCGGTTCAAGAAACAGGTAACGGTTGAAAAACACCGCCAGGCCCATGCCGATAATCATCACAAAAATCATCGCTGCCCCACTCCCAAGCGTTTGCAGGCATACCCTGCACTCATCCCCAACAACCCCGACACCACCACCGCCGATTCCCAGTGCCAGTAGCTGAGCAACACCGAAAACAGCAGGGCCACCGCCACACACACCACCGTCGGCACATCCCGCACCACCGGGGTGATCAAGGCGATAAAGGTCGCGGCGATGGAAAATTCCAGGCCCAGTTGATCGAGGTTGGGGATGCTCTTGCCGAGCACGATGCCGGCCAGGGTGAACAGGTTCCAGGCCACGTAGAACGTCAGGCCCACACCCAGGGCATACCAGCGGTTGAAGGTCTGGCGATCATATTGGCTGACCAGGGCGAAGAACTCATCCGTCAGCAAAAAGCCCAGGCTCATGCGCCACCGTGCCGGCAGGGGCGACAGGGTGCTGCGCATATGCATGCCATACAGCAGGTGTTGGGAGGTCAGCAGCAAGGTGGTGAGTAAAATGGCGATCAGGCTCGCGCCGCTCTTGACCATGCCAATCGCCACCAACTGCGCGGCACCGGCAAACACAATGGCCGACAGGCCCTGGCTTTGCAGGGGGGTGAACTGGGCGTCAATCGCCAGGGAACCGGCCAACAGGCCCCACGGGGCACAGGCCAGCGACAGCGGAATGATCGCAATCGCGCCACGGGCGAAAGCGTAATGCGGCAAGGCAGTAGGCATCGAGCACACTCATCAACAGACAGTCGACAAGCATGGCAGCGCGGATGGGGGTTTGTCTTGAACGATCTTGCTACGGGCAATACCCCAACACCGGGATGGGATATTGCCCATAGCGATTACTTCTGCAACGCAACCGCCGCCCTATCGATCAGCGCCGCCACCTCGACGGCCTTGGAGGCCAGCGACGCGTGGCTGGCGTCCAGCTTGAGGATTTCCCGGGCCTTGAGGCGCTCGGCCATGCGCACCTGGTTATCGGGGTGGATCATATGATCCTGGGTGGACACCTGATACCAGGACGGTTTGTGCTTCCAGGCCGGGTTGCTGACCTCGTTGCCAAAGGTGCTGGCCAGCGGGGCTTTCTGGGTGACCCCCATGACGTTGCCTTCTGACTCCGGCAGGTCCTGGCAGAAGCTTTCATGGAACAGCTCGGGCTTGACCCACAGGTAGCCATCGCTGTCGGGCACCAGGTTGGGGGCAGCCTTGGGTAGGTGCACCTGAGTGATTGCGCCAGGGCTTTCCCCTTCATCGGGCGCAAACGCGGCAATGAACACCAGGCCCTGCACGTTGGGCTCATTGCCCGCCTGGCTGATGACCGCACCGCCATAGGAGTGCCCGACCAACAGGACAGGCCCCTTGATCTGAGCCACCATCTTGCGTGTGCGCTCGGCGTCCTCGGCCAGTGAGGTCAAGGGCATTTCAACCGCGTGCAAATCGGTGTAGCCCTTTTTATGCAGCTCAACAATCACACGGCTCCAATGCGCAGCACCACCCCAAAAGCCATGCACTAAAACAATTGCCGGTTTATTGCTCATTCGATTATTTCCTGTGTAGTGAACAAGAAGGCCTCACGGTAATTGCCGCTCATAACCGCAGCCGCGCTCAGTGTCAGCGCATCAGGTGCTCGCGTCATCCAGCAGTCGCCGAACGGTCACAAGTTTTTATCAAGCCAGCTTGACGGACACCCGCTCGACCGCATCCCGGGCCTCACGCAATTCATGGGCATCCTGGTTAAGGCGGTGGATGGTGTTGAGCAGGCGCTGACGCAGCACTTCATCGCTGAGTTTTTCGACGGCGCGCATCAAGTCGAAGGCCGCGGTTTCGTTGTTGTCCGCGACAGAATCGAGGGTCTTGCGCAGATTGCGAGTGGCACGGGTCACACGGTTACTTCCTTTATCACCAATGGCGGGCACTTTAGGACAGTTGTGTTTCATTTTAATTTCAAGCACTTGCCACAGAACCCCGGTACCTTGTCACAGGTCAATCAAACGTCGTATACGCGCCCCACGGAGACTGTCCTTGATGCTTGCCGCCCTCGCCATCTTCCTGTTCACCATTGTCCTGGTCATCTGGCAACCCAAGGGCCTGGGCGTAGGCTGGAGTGCCTCCATGGGCGCGATCCTTGCCTTGGCTTGCGGCGTCATCAGCCTGGCGGACATCCCCGTGGTGTGGCAGATCATCTGGAATGCCACCGGCACCTTCGTCGCCCTGATCATCATCAGCCTGATCCTCGACGAGGCCGGCTTTTTCGCCTGGGCCGCGTTGCATGTGGCGCGCTGGGGGCGCGGCCGTGGACGGCGGCTGTTTGCCTATATGGTGCTGCTGGGGGCGCTGGTCTCGGCGCTGTTCGCCAATGACGGGGCGGCCCTGATCCTCACGCCGATTGTCATGTCGATGCTCCTGGCGCTGCGTTTTTCACCCGCCGCCACCCTGGCCTTCGTGATGGGCGCGGGGTTTATCGCCGACACCGCCAGCCTGCCGCTGGTGGTGTCCAACCTGGTGAATATCGTCTCGGCAGACTACTTCAATATCGGCTTCAACCAGTACGCGGCGGTGATGGTGCCCGTCAACCTCGTCAGCGTCGCCGCCACCCTGGCGGTACTGCTGTGGTTCTTTCGCCGTGATATCCCGCAACACTACGACCCCGCCGACCTGCCCGAGCCGGCCAGCGCCATTCATGACCCGGCCACCTTCCACGCGGCCTGGTGGGTGCTGGGCATCCTGCTGGTAGGCTGCTTTGCCCTCGAACCCCTGGGCATTCCCATCAGCGCCATCTCGGCCGCTTGCGCCCTGCTCCTGCTGGTGATCGCCGCCAAGGGCCACAAGATTTCCACACGCAAGGTGCTCAAGGAAGCGCCCTGGCAGATCGTGATTTTCTCCCTGGGCATGTACCTAGTGGTGTATGGCCTGCGCAACGCCGGCCTGACCACGTACCTGGCCACCTGGCTCAACACCTTCGCCGACTACGGCGTGTGGGGCGCCGCCCTGGGCACCGGGTTGCTGACGGCGCTGCTGTCTTCGGCGATGAACAACCTGCCGACCGTACTGATCGGCGCGCTGTCGATCGAGGCCAGCCATGCCGTGGGCGTGGTCAAGGAGGCGATGATCTACGCCAATGTGATCGGCAGCGACCTGGGGCCGAAAATCACCCCTATCGGCAGCCTGGCGACGTTGCTCTGGCTGCATATCCTGGCGCGTAAGGGCATCCGTATTACGTGGGGGTATTACTTCAAGGTCGGCATCATCCTGACTTTGCCGGTGCTGCTGATCACCCTGGCCGCGCTGGCCCTGCGCCTGAGCCTTTAACGGAGAGTTATCATGAAAATCCTGTTCATCTGCACTGCCAACAGCTGCCGCAGCATCCTCAGCGAAGCCCTGTTCAACCACCTGGCCCCGCCAGGGTTCCATGCCATCAGCGCCGGGAGCTTTCCCAAGGGCCAGGTCCTGCCACGCAGCCTGAGTACATTGCAGGCCGCGGGCATCAGCACCGACGGTTTGTACAGCAAGGGCAATGAGGCCTTTGCAGACAGCCCACCCGACATTGTGATCAGCGTGTGCGACAAAGCCGCCCAGGAAGCCTGCCCGGTGTACTTTGGCCCGGCAATCAAGGCGCATTGGGGGCTTGAGGACCCGTCGGACCTACACGGCGATGAGGCACAGATTGACGCCGCCTTCCAGGCCACCCTGCAGATCATCGAAACCCGCTGCCGGGCGCTGTTCGACCTCCCGTTCAGCCGCCTCGATGCAGCACAGATCAAGGCTGAGCTGGATCGTATTGGCTTGTTATAAGCGGAGAATGTCATGACCACCCTGCCCAACCTCGACCTCACATTGAGCACCCCACTCCACGCTGACACCGAACAACGGCCACGGATTCTCCTGCTCTATGGTTCCAACCGTACGCACTCTTTCAGCCGACTCCTGGTGGAAGAAGCGGCGCGCGTGCTTCAGCATCTAGGCGCCGAGACACGGATCTTCAACCCCGCCGGCCTGCCAATGCCGGACGCTGCTCCAAACGATCACCCCAAGGTCCAGGAACTACTGGCCTTGATGCAATGGTCCGAAGGCCAGGTGTGGTGCTCACCGGAACGGCACGGCTCGATGTCAGCAGTGTTCAAGGCGCAAATCGACTGGGTACCCCTGGCACTGGGTGCCATCCGCCCAACCCAGGGCAAGACCCTGGCGGTGATGCAAGTCTGCGGCGGTTCGCAGTCTTTCAACACTGTCAACCAACTGCGCGTCCTGGGGCGCTGGATGCGTATGCTGACCATCCCCAACCAGTCATCTGTGCCCAAGGCCTTTATGGAGTTCGACGATCAGGACCGGATGAAACCTTCAGCCCTTTATGATCGCGTGGTGGATGTCATGGAAGAGTTGGTCAAGTTCACCCTGCTGGTGCGTGAGCATCCGGAACTGGTGCAGCGCTATTCTGAGCGCAAGGAAGATGCTCAGGCGCTCTCTGACCGGGTCAATCAACGGTCGATCTGAACGCAGGTAAACGCGTATGCTTTGCTGCACCCGCCGCCACTGAGCCCACCCCATGAGTTCCCCGCACCACGCCTGGCTGGGCCATTACGAAATCAGCAGCACCACTTGCAGCGGCCTGATCTTTGCCCGCCATAGCCACGATGAATGCGTGATTGGCGTCAACTTGGTGGGCGCCGAACAAGTGTGGCTGGACCGCCGTACCTTCGAGGCCGGGCCGGGCAGTATCACCCTGTACAATCCTGGCCAGATCCAGGGCGGCGGCGCGGCCGAGGGGGCGCCCTGGCACTTTGTCAGCTTGTACGCCGAAGCCGACCGCCTGGCCACCGACCTGGGGCTGGCGCACCTGGAGTTTGATCGCGCGCTGTGCTTTGCCCCCGCTCTGGCGACGCAACTGGCGCACGCCGCCAAGGGCGCGCTGAGCGCCGACCCACTGGTGCGCGGGCTGAACGAAGATGCCCTGGTGTTGCTGCTGGGCGAGGTGGTCAGGCTCAGTGGTGTGCGCCTGCCGGGTGGCGCCAGCGCCGGGTCACCGATCGTTACCCGAGCCCAGGAACTGCTCGCCGCACAATTGCATCAGGGCGTGGCGCTGGACGTCTTGGGTGAGGAATTGGGCCTGTCGAAATTCCATGTATTGCGCACCTTTCAGAAAGAAACCGGCCTGAGCCCCCGCCAGTGGGCCATGCAACTGCGCACCCGCCGCGCACAAGGCTTGCTACGCAGCGGTCTGGGCGCTGCCGAGGTCGCCCATGACCTGGGTTTTGCCGACCAGAGCCATCTCAATCGGCACTTCCGTGCGGCCTATGGCATTACCCCTGGCCGCTATCAGAGCGCAATCCGGTCCAAGACAGCTCGGTACACCCAGCCTCAGACTGACCTGTAGGAGTTACAGGTTAATTGTGGGGGTAGTGATGTTGACGATCTTTTTTTCCGCACTGGTATTCGGTTTTGTGTTTTGCCTGTCCCCTGGTGCGGTGCTGGCAGAAACCCTGCGCCGTGGCCTGTTGCACGGGTTCACCCCGGCGTTTCTGGTGCAAATAGGCTCGCTGGTGGGCGATGCGACCTGGGCGGTGATCGGCCTCACCGGCATGGCCCTGCTGATCCAGCACGAAACGGTACGCGTACCGCTGACCGCCATTTGCGCGCTGTACCTGGCCTGGCTCGGCCTGCGCAGCCTGCTGGATGCCTGGCGCCTGCCGCAACCCGACAGCGCCCCGGCCAGCACCGGGCGCAATGCGCTGATGGTCGGGGCCGCCATCTCGTTGGCCAACCCGAAGAACATCGTGTACTGGGGCGCCTTGGGCAGCGCCCTGTCAGGCATCGTCGGCGCCACCCCGAGCCATGGCCAGACCCTGATGTTCTTCGCCGGTTTTATGTTGGCGTCGATCCTGTCGTGTTTTTTGATTGCGGGGTTGGTGAATATCTTGCGAAAGAACGCCTCGGCAACTTGGCAGCGGGTCAGTCATAGTGCCTGCGGGTTGGTATTGATCTATCTGGCATTACTGACCACTTATAGTCTTTAAACTTATATATTGAACAACATCAATCTGAATGAAGTCTGAACGAGCCACAAACAAGTTCATTATTGATTGACATCCCCTACCTGCCTGAGTAGATTGCCCGTGCCTGCAACTCGGGCCTTTTTTCAACCTCACAAAAGAAGCCAATGGACACAGTATCTAGTCGCTGTCCTTCCCCCATGAATACAGGGGTCGGGCGCCAAACCCAGAGTAAAGACGGGACTCGCCTTCCAGGCCGGGTAAGCTGCGCTAGAGCTTGATGCTCCAACGTGACTGCCTTGCGCCGGCGCCAGTCCGGTCCCGAGGTGTGTTATGAAGTTCCAGACCCTTGTTCTACCTGATGTACGCACGCTGGCCTCGGCCCTGCGCGCCAAGCTGTGCCGTGGTTCCCTGGGCGTTGCCCCCGTGCGCACGGCCTGTGTCTCCCCCTCCCCGCGTATCAACCCGGCGCATCTCCAGGCCCACTGGCGCCTGTGCCCCACCAGCGGCCATCTGGTCCAGCAATGGGACCACGCCGACCCTCAAGATCCGCAGAGACGGAACGTTTTCAGCCTGCTTGCCCAAGCACGCCTGCTACTGAGCGTTCGCGCGGCATAAGCTGGCTGGAAACAGCAACTTCCTGATTATTGGTCAATTAATTAACTGGCGTTCCTTGCGAACTAAGCCAGCCGTAGTTTTCTGCGCGCCCGTTAATTAACTCGCCTCTTTAAAGTTATTAGAACCCATCGCAAAAACTGCGACTCGGCATGCCCGCGCCCGCCTGTTTGCCAGGCAAGTAATGAGTATGTCGACAGGAGTAAAAACTATGAGCGCCGTAAAAACCACGCAACAGCCAACCCAGAACACCAGCGACAGCAAACTGTCGATGCGGGCCGCCCGTGAAGCGCAAAACGGCCTGGCGGCCACCCTGGCCAACGTCCGGGCGACCAAGGACGGCCTGACCGAACTGGATGCCTGCGCCCGCCTGCAACGCGAAGGCTATAACGAGGTGGCCCACGACAAGCCGCCCCATGCGGTGGTGCAGTTCCTCCAGGCCCTGAACAACCCGTTTATCTATGTGCTGCTGACCCTGGCGGTGATCAGCTTTGTCACCGACTACTGGCTACCCTTGCGCGCCGGCGAAGAAGTGGACCTGACCAAGGTCATTATCATCATGACCATGGTCGCCCTGAGCAGCCTGTTGCGTTTCTGGCAGGAACACCGCTCGGCCAAATCCGCCGAAGCCCTCAAGGCCATGGTGCGGACCACCGCCACGGTGCTGCGCCGCGAGCAGGTCGGCGCCAAGCCCACCCTGCGCGAAGTGCCGATGCGCGACCTGGTGGCCGGCGATATCGTGCAGCTGTCGGCCGGCGACATGATCCCGGCCGATATCCGCCTGATTGAGTCCCGTGACTTGTTTATCAGCCAGGCCGTGCTGACCGGTGAAGCCTTGCCGGTGGAGAAGTACGACACCCTGGGCGATGTCACGCAAAAATCCGCCACGCTTCAAGCCGCCGACCAGAGCAACCTGCTGGACCTGCCCAATATCTGCTTTATGGGCACCAACGTGGTCAGCGGCCGCGCCCAGGCCGTGGTGGTGGCGACCGGGCCCCGCACCTATTTCGGTTCGCTGGCCAAGGCCATCGTCGGCTCCCGGGTGCAAACCGCCTTTGACCGTGGGGTGAACAGCGTCAGCTGGCTGCTGATCCGCTTCATGCTGGTGATGGTGCCCATCGTGTTTTTCCTCAACGGCTTTACCAAGGGCGATTGGGGCGACGCGTTCCTGTTTGCCCTGGCGGTGGCCGTGGGCCTGACTCCGGAAATGCTGCCGATGATCGTCAGCGCCAACCTGGCCAAGGGCGCGAACGCCATGGCCAAGCGCAAAGTGGTGGTCAAGCGCCTCAACGCGATCCAGAACTTCGGTTCGATGGACGTGCTGTGCACCGACAAGACCGGCACCCTGACCCAAGACAAGATCATCCTCGAGCACCACGTCAACGCCTTCGGCCAGCGGGACGACCAGGTGCTGTCCCTGGCCTGGCTCAACAGCCATCACCAAAGCGGCATGAAGAACCTGATGGATCAGGCGGTGCTCGCGTTCTCCCAGCACAACCCCAAGTTCCAGGTGCCGTTTGCCTACAGCAAGGTGGATGAACTGCCCTTCGACTTTGTCCGTCGGCGCCTGTCGATTGTGGTCAAGGACAGCCACGGCGATCACCTGCTGGTGTGCAAGGGCGCCGTGGAAGAAATGCTCGCTATCGCCACCCATGTGATGGAAGGCGCTAGCGCCGTGGCCCTGGACGAGGGGCGTCGCCAGGCGTTGCTGCGCACCGCCAACGAGTTCAACGAGGACGGTTTCCGCGTGCTGGTGGTGGCCACCCGCAACATTCCCAAGGCCCTGGCGCGCCAGCAATACACCCCCACCGATGAACGCAACCTGGTGATCCACGGCTTCCTGACCTTCCTCGATCCGCCAAAGGAAACCGCCGGCCCGGCGATTGCTGCACTGCAAGAGATCGGGGTCGCGGTCAAAGTGCTAACCGGCGATAACGCCGTGGTCACCCGCACCATCTGCCGCCAGGTCGGCCTGGAACCTGGCGAGCCGCTGCTGGGCGTGGATATCGAAGCCATGGACGATGCCACCCTCAAGCAGCAGGTCGAACAACGCACGGTGTTCGCCAAACTGACCCCGCTGCAAAAATCCCGGGTGCTCAAGGCTTTGCAGGCCAACGGTCACACCGTGGGCTTCCTCGGCGACGGCATCAACGATGCGCCCGCCCTGCGCGATGCCGACGTCGGGATCTCGGTAGACAGCGCGACCGATATTGCCAAGGAGTCGGCCGACATCATCCTCCTGGAAAAGAGCCTGATGGTCCTCGAAGAAGGTGTGCTTAAAGGGCGCGAGACCTTCGGCAATATCATGAAGTACCTGAACATGACGGCCAGCTCCAACTTCGGCAACGTGTTCTCGGTGCTGGTGGCCAGTGCGTTTATTCCCTTCATGCCGATGCTGGCGATCCACTTGCTGCTGCAGAACCTGATGTACGACATCTCCCAGCTGGCCCTGCCGTGGGACAAGATGGACAAGGAGTACCTGGCCAAGCCGCGCAAGTGGGACGCGCAAAATATCGGGCGCTTTATGATCTGGATCGGGCCGACCTCGTCGATCTTCGACATCACCACCTTTGCCCTGATGTGGTACGTGTTCTCGGCCAATAGTGTGGAAATGCAGACCTTGTTCCAGTCCGGCTGGTTTGTCGAAGGGCTGCTCTCCCAGACCCTGGTGGTACACATGCTGCGCACCCGCAAGATCCCGTTCTTCCAGAGCACAGCCGCCTGGCCGGTGTTGCTGATGACCAGCCTGGTCATTGCACTGGGGATCTATGTGCCCTTCTCGCCCCTGGGCACGCTGGTGGGCCTGCAACCGTTGCCGTGGGCCTACTTCCCTTGGCTGGTCGGCACCCTGCTCGCCTACTGCTGCGTGGCGCAGCTGATGAAGACGATCTATATCCGCCGCTTCAAGCAGTGGTACTGAGTGCTTTGTCGTGTGGTTGTGGCGAACGGGCGTGCCCGCTCGCCACAACAGCCTCACCGAACCCTCTGTCAATTTGGAGCATGAGCCCATGCACAAACACACCCTCCTTTCGGCCTTCGAGTGGCTACCGGCGTCGCGGCAACGGGCGCTGCGCCGCAACCTGGTCTTTATCGGCGCCACCCTGGTGCTCGGCCTGCTGTCCAAGGCCTTCGCCGCTGGCGGTGCCTATACCGTGGACGATGGCGCAATCAACGCCCCCGGCGAATGCAATGTCGACGGTAGCTACACAGGCTCAACCGCGCGCTCCGCCCTCTCTGGCGCCTGTACATCCCGCGCCATGCCCAACCTGCAATGGGGCGCGGCCATCGAGAACGACCCCGACCAGACCCAGCTCAGCCCGCAACTCAAGGGGGCATTGTGGGCCTGGCAGGATGCGGGCGTGGAGATCGCCTGGGCAGCGGCGGCGCATATCGCGATGGATCGCCGACACCCCTTCGACGGCGCCGACCTGGGCCTGCCGCTGAGCTGGCAACCGTTTGAAACCCTGCGCTTGAACCTCAATGCCGGCTGGGCCCATGCCTATGACGATGGCGAACGCAATCACCGGCTGACCTGGGGCACAGGCCTGGAATACCGCGTGGCAGGCTGCCTGACCCTGCTGGCTGAACGTTACGGCCAGCAACACGGCGACCAGGCCTGGCAGGCCGGACCGCGCGTGCACCTGGGGAAACAGGTGGATGTGGACCTGGTGGTCGGGCGCAACCTGGCAGGAGACCGCGACCACTGGCTGAAGACGGGGGCTACCCTGCGGTTCTGAAAGACAGGATGGAAACCAAAGAGCCGAACCCCGGTGGTATTGCTGGCATTGATGTTGGCTGAACCACCGCTATCGCAGCCTCGCTAAAGCTCGACAGCTCCCACAGGGTTTCTCGGTGTTTGCCGGAGCTGTGTGCCTTAACACTGGCGTCCTACAGCGAACACGGTATGCCAACTGGCCCAAAATAATGTGGGAGCTGTCGAGCCCCGGCGAGGCTGCGATGGCGGCGGCACTGTTGGCATTGAGGCTGGCTGAACCACCGCTATCGCAGCCTCGCTAAAGCTCGACAGCTCCCACAGGGTTTCTCGGTGTTTGCCGGAGCTGT